>CAZBPK010000095.1:0-8685 GCA_964493765.1 uncultured Bacteroidia bacterium
ATGATCTATGAAGTGCAAAAAGGAGACACACTAGGTAAAATCGCTGCTTATTTTTATGGTGATGCAAAATTATACACCTTAATTTTTGAAGCGAATAAAAATCTAATCAAGGATCCTAATCTCATTCAAGTAGGCTGGAAATTGAAAATTCCAGCTCAAAAATAAAGTAAATGATGAAGTGGTTAATCATTATAGCCATTGTCATTAGTGCTTATTTTCTCTTTTTCAGGAAAAAAAATCCTGAAAAAGAGAAATTTATTGATTCCATTGCAGAAGAAATTTTTAAAAATTATACTGAAAACAAAGAAATTGCTCGCTTTACAAACCCCAAGACTCTTGGAACTGTAATTGTTAATCATAAGTCTATGAGGCACATATTAGAAAGACATCACCCCAATTATCCTCCTGACTATAAACATGGTAAAGGTTCATTATTTCCCGAAAGAACAACTGTACAAGAAATTAATGAAGGTATAGAAACCGTTCTTAAAACAGGTGAAAGAAATAAATATAGAGAAAAACAAGGCAGAAAACACAATGTTGTTTATGAAGGAAATACAACTGTTCATAATAAAAGAAGTTTATATAGATTAGTAATCAATCAAAGATTTGGTCGGGAAAATGTTGTTACTTTTTTTCCTGTTGATTAAATTCAATTTCTTCATTTACCATAAAAATGATTTAAAGCAAAGCTTTAAGATATGCGTGAGGGATGCGAAGGGCTTGGCACTGCCTTTTGACGCTTTTGAAAAAAGTGTAAAAAGGATTGCTGAAACGAAGTGAAACCCAAAGCAAGCCTGACCCGTAGCATTGCGAAGGGACACGCCCAAAAAATCAATGGATTTATCAAATTTTTTTATCTTTTTGATGATTTTTATAATAAAATCCTATTTTTGCAAAATAATCTTTAAGCGGTCAATGAAATATATTTTTGTTATCCTATCTTTTTTCACTTTTTATGGAATTCAAAATATTTACGCACAAAAAATTAGTGGTGTAATTAAAGATGATGCCACGAAAGAACCTATCGAAGGTGCAACGGTTGTGGTAAAAGGTACCAATCTAGGTGCTTATACCGATGCTAATGGTAAGTTTGAGATTGCTTACACAGGTAGTTTACCCGTAACTGTTATTGTTACCTATGTAGGATTAAAAAAACAGGAAATTGAGGTAAAATCCTTAAATAAACCTGTTACCATTAATATGCTTCCTGATGAAGAACTAAGCCAACCAGAAATTGAAATTGTAGATACTCGTATTACAGAAAAACAAAAAGAAAGCCCTTTAACCATAGAATCTATGGATATTGTTGCTATCAAAGAAACTCCCGCCGCTAATTTTTATGATGGGCTTGGAAATCTTAAAGGGGTAGATGTTACTGCTTCTTCTATGGGCTTTAAAATTATTAATACACGCGGTTTTAATACCACTCGCCCCGTAAGAAGTTTACAATTAGTTGATGGTATGGACAATCAAGCCCCAGGTTTGAATTTTTCTCTCGGAAATTTTGTAGGAGCCTCAGAATTGGACGTCCAATCCGTAGATTTAGTCGTAGGAGCAAGCTCCGCAATCTATGGACCCAACGCTTTTAATGGCGTTATTGATATGAAACTCAAAAATCCTTTCTACCATGAAGGGCTATCAGTCATGATAAAAGGCGGTGAACGCTACTTGTTTGATGGGGCTATTCGGTATGCAAAAGCCTTTAAAAATAAAAATGATGAACAAAAATTTGCTTTTAAAATTAATCTTGCATACATGCGAGCCGATGATTGGAGAGCCACCAATTATTTAGCCACCGAACAATCTCTCAACGTTCAAGACGATATCAGAGGCTACGACGCTGTCAATATTTATGGTGATGAAAGGGCTTTTGGAGATAACTCCACTAGAAGTAGAAGATTAAGAACAGGTCTTGGAAGAGTTTATAGAACAGGATATCGTGAAGAAGATTTATTGAATTATGATGTCCAAAGCCTAAAAGGCTCTATAGGTTTACATTATAAAATTACTAAAGACATAGAAATTTCTACTTTAACGAATTATGGTACAGGAAATACCATTTTTCAGGGAGATAATCGCTACGCTTTAAGGAATCTGCAATTCCTACAAAATAAATTAGAAATCAAAGGAAAAAAATGGTTCATAAGAAGTTACGCTACACATGAAAATGCAGGGAACTCTTATGATGCAGTATTCACAGCTTTGCTTTTACAAAAAAAAGTAAAACCTGATGATAGATGGTATGCTGATTATGATAGTTATTGGTCTCAGAACATAATGCCTAAAATTCGTGCTATACCTGGTTATATGGATTTGTATAATCAAACTTTTGCGATTGGTACGCCCAGTTCTAATCCTAATTTTTATCAAGAAATGGAAAATTTACTGTCTCAGATGGAAGGTCTCATTCCTCCAGACTCTTTATCGCAATGGCATAAAGAAGCAAGAGCCTATGCTGACGGTCCTGGAAACCCATTTTTTTCTCAAACTTATGGCTACAGATCAAGATTAGAACCAGGCACGCAAGAGTTCAAAGATAGCCTCAATAAAATTATACAAGGAGCCAATTTTAATGACGGTGGAAGTAGATTAGTAGACCGCTCCGCTTTATACCATGTTCAAGGAGAATATAAATTTACGCCTTCTTTTATGGATATTATTGTAGGAGCCAATTATAGAGTTTATGTTCCTAATTCTGAAGGTTCTATCTTTTCTGATACTTTAAAAGATGCTTCGCGTCCTGAACTAGGGCGTGTTAACCTTAATATTTATGAAACAGGCGCTTATACTTTATTAGAAAAAAAAGTTTTAGCCGATAGGCTGAAAATCAATGCTTCTGCAAGAATAGATAAATCCAAAAATTTTAATGCCGTATTTTCTCCAGCCGCTTCTATGGTTTACACAGTACAAAAAAAACATAATTATAGGTTATCTTTTAGTTCAGCATTAAGAAACCCTACTTTGCAAGATCAATATTTATACTACAATTTTGGTAGAGCCTTGTTAGTAGGAAACATCAAAGGTGTAGATACCTTGATTTCCGTAGAATCTTTATTAAAATTTTTAGAAACTAATGATTATAGCGTAAGAGATACGATTAGATTAGCCCCTGTACGTCCAGAGAGAGTTCGTTCTATAGAAATTGGTTATAAAGGTGCTTTAACCAAAAATTTATTTGTGGACGCATCTGCTTATGTGAGTTGGTATCGCGATTTTTTAGGATTTAGATTTTTAGGGCAATATGACCCTTCTCAAGATAAAGCCGTTCCCTTAAAAATTTATCGTTTTTCTGCGAATGCTGATGAAACGGTTCGTTCTCAAGGTTTTTCTTTAGGTATTAATTACTTTTTTAAAAAGTACTATACCATCAATGGTAACTATTCTTATAATGAATTGAATAAACTCGGTGCCACCGACCCTATCATTCCCGCATTTAACACCCCCAAACATAAGTTTAATATTGGATTTGGATTTAGAGACTTAGTAGCCGATATAAAATTAGGCGAAAAAACCCTCAAAATTAGGAATTTAGGATTTAATACCAATCTCAAATGGCAGCAACAATTTTATTATGAAGGCTCGCCTCAATTTACAGGTACTGTCCCTAGTTTTACTTGGTTAGACGCACAAATTAACTATCGTGTTCCTTCTATAAAAACTACGTTTAAATTAGGTGCCTCAAATTTACTCAATCAAAAAAGATTTTTAGCTTATGGTAGCCCTTATATAGGTAGAATGGCTTATTTTCAAGCATTATTAGAACTATAATATGTTTTATTTATGGATTAAATACCTTTAATCCATAAATAAAACAATTTTCTTAACTCTGATGTTGCAATAGGCTCTAGAATTGCAATCAACTTTTTAATATCTTCATCGGTAGAACATTCGTTAACCGCGCACTCTGTTCAGCGAAATTAGGTTCGCCCATCATATCTCTACCTAGGTAGCATCCAGGAATAGATATAATTTTATTATAAATCCTAAATTCATAAATTCTATCAGGGACTCCCAGTTCGTTTGGTAAACCTTTTGTTTTGATTATCATACAAAATTTTTAGCAAAATAATGAACTAAATCCCCCCCTAAAAAATTTTTTAGTAAATTTTTTTTCACTATAACTATCTGATGCGTTTTACTTGACTAAAGCAAGTCCAACTCGCAGGCACGCCTAAATGATTTTTATTTTTTGATTCTCTTTGTTTAACCAACTTTCCAATATCAGAATATTTTGCTGAAAAATTTCTAATTCTTCTTTTAATGTTGATTTTCTCTAATAAAAATATAAAAATCAGTTTTTTTAAACAGATTTTTATATTATTTTTGCTGTTGAGAAGTAAAATGCAAAAAAATTTTTTTATGCATAAAGAGTGCATTATGAGTATATAATTTTGTCGTTAAAGTTAAAAACATAAAAAAGAGGAAGATATGAGCAATACAGCACAATGGAGTTCTAGTACTCCCGGATATTTAATCTTTTTGATAGACCAATCAGGTTCTATGAATGAGAGTTATTCAGAAGGTAAATCTAAGGCTGAGTTTACAGCGTTGGTAATTAATCGTACAATTAATGAAATCATCAACACCAATTTGGCTGGCGATAAAGTCAAAAATAGGGTTTTCATTAGTTTAATTGGTTATGGAGGAAAAGGAGGTAACTCAGTAGAAGATATTCGTTCTGATTATTTGAGTGAATTTGCCAATAATCCATTAAGAATAGAAAAAATAAATAAGAAAGTTTCTGATGGAGCAGGTGGTTTAATAGATATTGAAGAGGATTTGCCAGTTTTTATTGAGCCAGTAGCCATCGGTAGAACTCCAATGGGAGAAGCTTTTAACATGGCTAAAGAATTGATTGAAGCTTGGAAGAATAAAAATCCGAATAATCCTGCTCCTATAATCATTAATATTAGCGATGGCATGCCCTTTGAAGGAAATTTCAATAATCAAGAACCTCAAAAATCAATTCGTGTTGCTAAGGAGATTATGAGCATTAATACTAATGACGGTCCTCCTCTTATTTTTAATGTCCATATTGGCAATTCAGGTAAAGAAGTGATGTTTGCAGCAGATATAAGTGAATTATATGAAGAACAAGCGAAATTCTTATTTGAAATATCAAGTGTTATACCTGATTCGTATAAAGCGGCAGCACTAAAATACGATTTTAAGATTAAAGATCAATCAAGAGGTTTTATTGCCAATGCCAAACCATTAGATTTAATTAAATTTATCAACTTTGGTTCAAGTGGAGCTAACTCTGATTTGATGTCTAGATAAAATTTCATGACAATATCACTTAAAGGTTTTATTCTCCCGAAAAATCAAGAACAATATTCAGATTGTGCTGATAATTATGCTTTTCATCAAGATAATTTGAGATTTGCTATTTCAGATGGTGTTTCTAGGTCATTTTTTCCCAAAATATGGTCAGAAATATTAGTGAAGCAATATGTTTCAAAATCTGATTGGGAGGAACAAGAGTTTATTGATAAATGCCAAAAAGAATGGCAACAAGAAATTAAGCAAATTGTACAAAAACCTAATGTTATGTATTATACAAAAAATGCTTATGTTAAAAAAGTACCTGCATGTGCAACGTTTTTAGGTTTACAAATTCTTCAGAAACAAAAAGAATGGATTTGTGAAGCACTTGGAGATACATTCCTATTTTTTGTTCCTCATAATTTTCAATCATTTGAAGAAATCCAAATAGTAACCAACAAACCTGAGCCCATTGAATTTGATAATTATCCCGATTATTGGGTAAGTATAGGGGATAAGCATAAAGGAACTCCTAAAAAACTAGAAAATCAACCATTAATCGAAGGAACTTTTTATCTTATGACAGATGCATTAGCGGAATGGGTTTATAAATTTAAAGAAGAAGCTTTTCATAAATTCTCTATCTTGCAAAACCAATCAGATTTTGAACAATTTATCCAAGAAACAAGAGAAAAAAAGGAAATTAATGATGATGATACTACCCTCATGATTATTCAAATTTCTGAAATAGAAAATGAAAATATGGAATTTATCGTTCAAGATTTTAATTAACCTTCAAATTTGCAACAAAATGATAATCAATTTACTATAAATAAATTGGACAATACTGACGATACTGTAAATCAAAGCTGAAGAAATTATGATTGAAGTTTACTTTGAAAATATTCATGAGCACATCATTCAAACTCTAAAACAAGCCAAAAAAGAATTAAAAATTTGTGTTGCCTGGTTTACTGATTGGGAATTATATCAATCGGTTTTAAATGTTCAGGATAAAGGAGTTTTCGTTCATATTATTCTTGCAAATCATGAATTTAATAAAAACTCAAAAGTAGATTTCAAAGAGTTACTTTTAAAAAAAGGTTATGTAGGATATTTGGGAAACCTCAATGGTGATCCTTCTGAAAAATTAATGCACAATAAATTTTGTATTATTGATAATGAAATAATTATAACTGGTTCATACAATTGGACTTATAAGGCAAGATGTAATGATGAGAATATCATTATCATTAAAAATGAGCCTAAAGTTGTTCAGAAGTTTAATCAAAAATTTGAAAGTTTGAAACCTGAATTAGGTTTTACTGTTAAGGAAAACGAAGTCAGAATATTACCTATTCAGCAAATTATAGCAAAATGGGAACAAAAACCTGTTCAAAATTTTATTCAAAAAATCATAAATAAACTATAATGACATTCAATAAACAAGATATTATTACATCCGTAAAAAACTTACATGTATTTCTAAGAATTCCTGCATTAAATGGAGCAAAGCCCATACTTAATTCTAGTGGTAACCTATTTGTTGTTACAGGAGGGTTTAATATGGTTTTTCAATTAGAACATCAGAATAAAAAGTGGGCTTTTAGGGTTTGGCATGTTCCTATGGGGGATAACAAAACAAGATATTCAAGCATTTCTGACTATCTTCAAAAAACTAAACTGCCATACTTTGTTGACTTTATCTATGATAAAGAAGGATTAATAGTTAACGGACAAAAAGTAGATACCATCCGAATGGAATGGATTGAAGCCTCCGTCTTAAAGGATTATCTAGAAAAACATCTTCAAAATAAAGCTCAATTAGAGAAATTGGCTAATGATTTTTTAAAAATGATTAAATCTTTACATAAAAACCAAATTTCTCACGGTGATTTACAGCATGGTAATATTTTGATTGACGCTTCAGGAAATATTAAACTTGTGGACTATGACTCTATTTGTACCCCCGATATTGAAGGAATGAAAGAATTGGTTACCGGTTTAAGAGGTTATCAACATCCTAGTAGATTTCAAAGTACAAAAGCTTCATTAAAAGCGGATTATTTTTCTGAACTCATTATTTACTTATCTATCCTTGGCTTAGCCAATAAACCTGAATTATGGAATAAATACAAGGTTAAAGATACTGAATATTTACTTTTTTCTGATGATGATTTTAAAGATATTGAAAAATCAGCCATTTATTTAGATTTAAAAGGCTTGGATCCTAAAGTGGATACACTTTTAGATATTCTTAAAAATTATTTGCAAACGTCTAGTTACTTGAAATTAGAACCGTTCTACAATTACATTGGACCCAATATTTTCCTTTTTGAATTATCCAGAAAGATTATTCCCGTTGGTGGTGATATTGAATTAATATGGAAGGTAGAGAATGCCAAAAAAATAGAACTTCATTTTGATGGCAATATTATTGATGTAACCAATGAAACGAGTTATAAACATAAGCCTAAACAAAATACAACTTACACCTTAAAAGCAATTGCAGATAATAATAATTATGTGGAACAAAAAGTTAAAGTTGAAGTAGTTCAAAAAGTTGAAATTCTTCAATTTATTGCGAATAAATACAAACTTTTTAAAGGTGAAGAGGTTGAATTGTCATGGGAGGTAAACAATGCAACTGATATAAAATTAATAGACCCTAATAATCAAAGTTATTCTATTTTTTCTAACACTAAGAAAATTTATGCTCCAATAGAAGGTAGTTACAGGTTGACTGCAAAAAATCTATTTTTTAGTGACGAAAGAAGTTTAAAACTAAAAATATACCCTAAACCAGAGGTTGTATCATTTGTTGCCAAGCCATCAATAATAGGAATAGGGTCTAAGACAAAAATTGAATGGGAAATTCTAAATGCTCATTCCGCTAAATTATTGTTTAATGGTAAACAATTGGATATTACTTTAAAAAATAGTTTTACTGATACTCCAAAACAAGATACAACTTACACCCTTGAAATTCTTGCCTTAGATAAGCAAACGGTTGTAACTAAAAATATTAAAGTTGAAGTAGTTCCTAAAGTTGAAATTGTTCAATTTAAAGCGAATAAATACAAACTTTTAGAAGGTGAAGAGGTTGAATTGTCATGGGAGGTAAACAATGCAACTGATATAAAATTAATAGACCCTAATAATCAAAGTTATATTGTTAGTTCCTCTGATACTATAAAAATTTCCGATCCAATAGAAGGTAGTTACAGGTTGACTGCAAAAAATCTATGTTTTAGTGACGAAAGAAGTTTAAAACTAAAAAGATACCCTAAACCAGAGGTTGTATCATTTGTTGCCAAGCCATCAATAATAGGAATAGGGTCTAAGACAAAAATTGAATGGGAAATTCTAAATGCTCATTCCGCTAAATTATTGTTTAATGGTAAACAATTGGATATT
>CAZBPK010000096.1:0-3284 GCA_964493765.1 uncultured Bacteroidia bacterium
TCCACATATATTGACTTTATTTTTTTTTTTTTAAGAAATTTGTAGCCAAATTATTTTTTTTAAATTCAAAGTTTATGCGTAGATTTGCAATTACATCCATCGTATTCAGCATGCTTTTCGTAAGCACAGTGTACATGACATCTTGTACAAAAGAACAAACAAAACCTGAAACTAACCTTTCAGAATCTTCTTATTCTAGCGATTTAGCGGAAAGACCTTCTTCCAACGCCTCCTGGACGGGCTGGGCAAACGCTAATAAAGCAGAAATCCAAAATTATCAAAACAGAATCTTAGAAGTGAGTAAAATTCTTTCCCGGGACCCTGTCATTACGGCTGCTTTTAAACAATATTTCACTGCTCACCAAAATGACCCCAATTTTGATTTTACCTTAAACTTTACAGAAATCATGAATCTATGCCAGACTAACAACATTGGTATTCCCTCAATTATTGCTACTCCGGCAGTAGCTTGTGGATTAATCACTGATGCCAGCAAAGTAGGGGAACTCATCAACGAAATGAAAAGTAAAACCATAGGCGGCAGAACCGTAGAAGCCCAAATCTTTATTCCTTATTATGATACTAGCTATTACGAAACTCCCAATTGGAACGGTGCCATCGTTAATCGTATTATAGTAAATGATATATTCGCTAAACAAAACGTTGGTGTACCTGTTTATACTTGGAACGGTAATGGTTATGCCCAAAGCTACTATCAACATGCCAGCAAATTAGATGAATACATTCACTGGATAGTAGGTATAGATGTAGTAGATGGATTAAGACCGATTGCAAGGTGTTCATGTTTTATGTACGGTGGAGGAGTTAGATATTGTTCTTCATCTCAATCATCTTCTGTAAAGTGTGGATGGAGTGTATTTGGTAGTACTTGCAGCAATGCTTCATCTTGTGATGAAAAACTTGGTATCACTCCTATTTTATAAATGAAAAAAATTTTAATATTCATTTATTCACTTTACTATTTTGCGTTGGGTGCCCAACAAATTAATCATTCAACGCAAAATATTGTTTTTCACGATAGTATTACTTATAAAACAGGTTTAAAAGGTGATGTAATTATCTCCTATCTTTTGAATGATACCACATACTTATTCTTTGATTTCTATAACTCGCAGTTGGAATTAGCTTTTCAAAATCAAAATCAAAATCAAAAATTTTCAGTTTTAAATCTTCCATTTAGAAAAGAATATTGTCGTTCTGCTTTAATTAATGATTATAATTTATGGTTAAATTGTATTGATGGAATTTATCGATATGATATACGAGAAGCAAAGGCTAAAAAAATACTCTCTAAAAACTTTATATATAGTAGTTTTTATATCAACAAAACCGACACTTTTTTGATAATCCTTAATACTTCATGCAATCAAATAGTTAGGTATAAATTAACCAAAGGTAAATTAAAAACCACCGATAAGCATAAAATTAGTTTGCCATTCTCCAATGAAATTTATACACTTAATATTGGAGATCAATACTCAATCAAACAAATTAATGACACAATTATTAGTATGAATAACATTTTTTACCCAATCGTTTTTTTGTATAACATACATAAAAGGGAAATGGTACAGATTTTATTTAATCCATCTATAAAAAATGATGTTAATCTAGGTAGTTATAAGCAAAACAAAAACTCAAAAATAAATTTTAACTATTTAGATTACATTTCAATAGGAACTAAAAATTATTATTATCAAATAATCACACAAAAAAAGCAAGATTACCATGACTATGAAGATAATTACTTACAATACTATAAAGACCTGAAAAATGAGTTAGTTCTTTGGAATGCAAATTTTGCATTAACTCAAAAAATAACATTTCCTTATGAATTTTTGTCTTTTCATGATGGAAAAGTATATTCTTGTAAATATGAGCCAGGTTATATTGTAATTTACAAACAATCCATTCAAGACAAAGAAGAATAGTTTTAACCGATTTATCAAAGATAATACTTTTCAAGTGAATTATTATTACACTTCTATAGGCTTGTATGACAAAAAGTATTAATCAAGGATTGGTCAAATTCAATTTTCCTTACCCAAATACTTCCAATTTAGTTTATGCTTATCAAAATAGATAAAAATTACCCTTGTGAACTTACCAAGCAAAGGGAATAACGCAGCAGGGCGTCCTAGTCATAGAGGAATAGTACTATTCAAAATGTGCTTAATAGGATATTTTTATAATTTGAGCGATTATGAAGTAGAAGAAAGAGTGAAAGATTATTTGTAGGATTAGGCATGGATGATTTAGTTCCTGACCATAGTACAATCAGTAGATATTTAGAACAGCATTAACAGAAGCAGATGCTATGGATAAACTAAATTTATTAATTCACAATTAGAAAAGGCAAATTTATTAGTAAAAAAAGGCGTTATAATAGATGCCAGTTTTACAGAAAGTGAAAGAAAAAGCAAAAAAAACAGTGAGATACGAAATTGCAAAAAATAGAAAAGAGGAAGAAAGAACAGAAGAAGTAAAATCAGAAGAAGAGCAACATCACCAATTGATAAAAATAGAAGAACCGGGAGTAGATAGTGAGGCTAGATGGTTAAAAAAAAGGGAATAAAAGTATGTATGGTTATAAGAAACATGTATACACAGATAAAAATGGATTAGTAATAGCAGTAGAAACGACAGCGGGAAATGTATCAGACACAAAATTATTAGCAAGAGTAGTAGAAAAATCAGGATTGGAAAAAGGAACGAGAGTACATTCAGATAAGGGATATTCATCAAAAGAAAAACGTAATGTTGAAATCAAAAGGATTAAAATCAGGGAATATGCAAAAAAAGAGAAAAACAAGGAAATGAGTACATGGATAAAGAAGTTTAATGAAAGTGTATCCAAGAGAAGGTATGTAATAGAAAGGATATTGGGAGGGATGAAAAGATGGGGTTCAGGAGGGAAGGCAAGGTATATAGGAAAAGCAAAAACACACACAACATGTATTTGAAGCGATTGCGTACAATCTTTATAGGCTTCCTGTGCTCTTTATGAGAAAAAATACCATATTACCTGCATAATATGGGGAAAAAATCCCTAATCAGGCAGTTTTTTGACTGCATTTTTGAAAATATGGAAAAAATATTGTCCCAAAATTCAAAAACAAAACAAAAAAATTCAAAAAAATAACTCGGGAAATTTTTTTTTTTCGAGTTTTGCAACGGTCGCTATTTATGAAAAAAATGCAGGTAAACAATTTGTTAGTTCATGGGCTTATACTTTACTCCATAATCGTGCTTTTGAGGATATA
>CAZBPK010000097.1:0-4936 GCA_964493765.1 uncultured Bacteroidia bacterium
ATGATCTATGAAGTGCAAAAAGGAGACACACTAGGTAAAATCGCTGCTTATTTTTATGGTGATGCAAAATTATACACCTTAATTTTTGAAGCGAATAAAAATCTAATCAAGGATCCTAATCTCATTCAAGTAGGCTGGAAAGAGAAATTTATTGATTCCATTGCAGAAGAAATTTTTAAAAATTATACTGAAAACAAAGAAATTGCTCGCTTTACAAACCCCAAGACTCTTGGAACTGTAATTGTTAATCATAAGAGGCAAGTTTTCATCAACAACCATATGAAATTTGATAATTAACATTAAATAATTTAGTTATGGAAAAATGTTTCGTCTTAATATTACTCCTTTTTACTGCAAAATTTACTTTTTCACAGTATCGTCCTCTGCCCATGCAAAATGCAGAATGGTTTTGTTCAGGAGCTTTTAATTTGCTATCAACGCCAACAAGTATAAATTATATGTATTATACAGACAATGATACTTTAATTGGCTCTATGGTTTATGTGAATATCAGAAAAGTAGAAATTCCCTCAGTTAACGATGTTAACACGTATCAAACTTATACAGGAGCCATAAGACAAGACACATTGAATAAAAAAATATACATTGTTCCCGCGGACAGTACATCTGAAAAATTATTGTATGATTTTTCCCTAAATGTTGGCGATACTGTAGTTTCTTTCTTAAATGAAACTTGTCCTGCCATAGAAACAATTGGTGCTATTGACTCGATTATAGTAAATGGGAATTACCACCGAAGACTTCATCTTCAGGGTGGTTGCTCTGGAATTCAAATATATTACATAGAGGGTATTGGAAGTAATTTCGGTTTAATCTTTCCGAATAACACAGGAAACCTCTCAAATCTTATTTGTACAAAAGTAAATAATCAGACCTATTACCCCGATAGTTCTACCTCATGCCATTTAGTAACAACGGTAAACAGCTTAGATATTGACATGGCAATAGATATATATCCTAATCCTTCGAATAATGAAATAAATATTATTATCCCTGATACAGAAAAATTAACTTCCAACATAATAACCCTGCTTTCTCCACTTGGACAAATATTAATTACAGAAAAAATAAATAGTCAAAAAAGTATAATTGACATTTCATCGCTACCGAAAGGACTTTATTTACTTACAATTAGCGTAAATGAAAAAATATTTACAAGAAAAATAATCAAACAATAATTGGCTAACAGCAGCACATTTAAAAATTACACGAGCCACTTCCAAAATTTTTAAATGTGCTTGATTCACTAACAGAAAAATGAAAATGCCCTCTCAAAAAAACTAAATTTACGTGCTTCCGCTCATTGCCACAACAAATAAACAACAGTAGTTCATAGAAGAGTAAGTAGACAATGAAAACATTATATCTCTGTAAACAACTACTGCAAGACAAAACCACTGGTTATAACAGCACACAGGCTCAATAGAGTGGGTTGGTGCTTTTATAAACTTAATTTTATTAAATTTGCTTCGTACTTGTTGACAGGGTAGTATTTCAAAACCGCTACTGCACCAGTAGGTGTTGCCTCAATTCGTAAGTGTTTGATATTTAGCCATTTCACAAAATATTTTCATACAAAGTACGCTATATGCTAACTAAAAATCTACATACTATATTAGCATAGCAAGAAAACAAGAAAAACTGAGGCTAAAATTGCGAAAAGGCAGCGGATATTTTAGGTTCTGCTAACTCTATTTATGCTAACTCTATTGATACGAATTAAAGTTCGCTTTTGTTTCAGATTTTGTAAAATAATTCCCAATAATCATTCCAATCCATGAAGCGATGAGACCCCAAAACATATCAGGATAAGGGGATTCACTTAATTTTAAATAAAAGTAAACGATTAATCCCAAACAAATTGATAAAATAGCCCCTAGTGGGGTATGATATTTAAAGAATAAGCCATAGACCATTGGAACAAAAAGCGAAACTCCGCTAATAGCGGCAGACATACCCACCAATTCAAATACTTTGTCATTCAGAAAGGTTATGAATAGGCTAATTAAACCAACCATTAAAACAGAAATTCGTGAAATTCTTAATAGTTGTTGGTCATTGGGTTTCCCAAAGAAAAATGGATAAAGATTTTCAGCGATAACTGCAGATGGAGCCATTATAGCACCACTAGCTGAACTCATAATCGCAGAAATTAATGCTCCCATAAATAATAATTGCACCCAAACTGGCATCTCCGAATTAACAAATTTGATTAACATGTTTTGTGAGTTTCCTTCGTTTAAAAAATGTGGTTGATAAACTTTGATATAAACAGCAATCCATAAAGGTAATGAACCAATAATGATGTATAAAAAGGAAGCTAACCAAGCAGATTTTTGAGCAATATTTTCATTCTTTGAGGACATGACTCTTTGAAAAATATCTTGACCCGGTAATGAACCTAATCCTACAATAAACCATGTAGATAACCAATGACTCCAAGAATGAAAATCGGAATTTGGAAAAAATTGGAAATAATTTGAAGGCAAATTTTCGGTAGTTTTGGATTGAAATAATTCAGGTATAATAAAAATGAGTATTGCTAATAATCCTATAACAATTACAGAATTTTGTAGTGCATCTAAGGTAGCTACTGACCACATTCCCCCATAATAAGTATATAAAAGCACTATAGAGGTACCCAGAATGGTTCCTGAAATTTGATGTATGCCTGTCATTTCATGAAAAATTACACCTAAAGCTACAATTTGTCCAGCAATCCAACCAAAATAGCTTAATGTTAATGCTAAACTGGCAATGAGTTCAGTAGTTTTGTTATATTTTTGAGCATAGAAGTCCCCAAAAGTAAGCAAATTTAAACGATATAAAGGTTTTGCAAAGAAAGTACCTAACAAAAACAAACACAAAGCAGCACCGAGAGGGTCTTCAATGATTCCAAGAATGCCTTTTTCAGCCATTTCTGAGGATGCTCCAATGATAGTTTCAGCACCAAACCAAGTTGCAAATAAAGCGGCAGTAGATAATCCTAATCCGAGTCTTTTACTCGCCAACAAAAAATCTGTTGAATTATGAACTTTGCTTGATGCTTTTAAACCTACCCAAAGGGTAATTAACAAATAAATAATAATTCCACCGATGACCATTTTACAAAAATAGAAAAATTTGCAATTTTTTGAATATTTAGAAGGAGAAGTAAATAGCGTGAGGGATGCGAAGGGTTTAGCACTGCCTTTTGACGCTTTTGAAAAAAGTGAAAAAAGGATTGCCGAAGCGATAGCGAAGCCCGAAGCAAGCCCGACCCAAACGTAGTGAGGGACACGCCCAAATGATTATGAATAACAAAATTTTACAATTTCCAGAGATACCATTTTCCTTTTTGATGGATTGGCTTTTTACCTTCAAACTCCTTTTCTTCCGTTATAATGTGAGTTACTCCTTGTTCTTTAAAATTTTGCCAATACTCCCAATTTTGTTGATTATAAAATAGTTTAGCGTCGTCTATTTCTTTTTTAATAGGAAAATTTTTAGGTTTTAATCCATAAACTGCTTCAATACGTTTTAAATAATTGGAAAAATAAGAGTTTTTCTTGGGTGTTGCTATAAAATTAACAAAACTAGGTTTTCCACTATAACTTTCCAGTTCTGTCATTTGAATAGGCACAATTACACACATTTTTTCATTGAGTTGCTCAATAGATTTACACAATTCTGTTTTATCGTCTGTAAAAAAAAGTACATCTAGTGGGATTCTATTAGAATGGTTCCAAACTCCACAAAACGTAACCCAACTCAAGATTGCTACTAAGAGAGTATCAGTCATTTTTCTTTGAAAGAATAATAAAATTAAACCCAAAGAACCCATGGTCAGAAATATTCTATTGAACTTAAAAAAAAGTAATGAAAAGCATAAAAGTAGAAAAAATCCCAATCCAGAAATCCAAGCATTTTTTTGAGTTTTCGCATAAAATTGTTGAAAAACACCTAATAAAGCAATGATTCCAAAAAGTTTTATCCAGAGAGTAGTTTTAAACCATTGCAAAGAGGTGATAAAGTTAGATTGAAGGATATAAAATCCGAATATATAAATAATTGCTCCTAAAATTTGGAGTAAAGCAAAAAAAATCAAAAATTGATTTCTTTTGAAGAAATAAAATATTGCCATTAAACTAGTAAAATATAGGACGAAACCCATTTTTTGGAAATCTAAAACAGCATAGTGTTCATTAAATTTCCATTGAAACATAGCTTGAAAATATTCTGTAACCGTTAATCCTGGTGCGTCATTTTGTAAGGCTATTTTCATTCCTAAGGCATAAACTACAGAAATAGAGAGAAATAGTATTTGTGAAAAAAATATTTTGGGAATTTTCCTATCTTCTAAAAATTTGATTATCCAGTGAGTACCAAGGATTAGCAAACCAATTTGAAGCCCTGCAAGTAAATGAAAAATTGTAGCCAAAGAAAAATAATAAAAAGATTTTGCAATTTGATTTTGAAGAAAAAAATATAAACCCCAAATTGCAATGGCTTTAGAAATGGTCGAAGCTTGGAAGTTATTGTAATAAAGTTCATTACCACCAAAATTAATCCCCCATAAAGGTAACATTATTATCCAAACAACAATAAAAGCTAAATAATCTTTTAAATAAATTTGAGCAACTTGGTAAATTCCAAGGACTAAAAAATAAGTGGTAATGAAATGAAGCAAAAAAGCTCCATAGGGTAAAAAATGCCCAAATAAAGCCAATAAATGGGCTACTGCATAGCGTTCATTAGGGAAATAAGAGCTGATATTTTCAACAAATAATGGTAAAGCTGTTTTCCATTGACCACTTAAATTTAGTGCATAAGGAATAATTTCAGCATGGTCTCCTCTTCCGTAGTTGTAGCCCCATGTACCTAATACCGTAATTATTAAGAAGGCAAAAAATATGTGCAGTCTTATAGGAATATT
>CAZBPK010000098.1:0-43340 GCA_964493765.1 uncultured Bacteroidia bacterium
TCAGCAATATTAGTTGTATAAAAAAAAATGTTTTAATGGTTGACATAAATTATTTTTTTAAGAAAATTTTTTTTATTTTTTATGAATTTTACACACTAATTATAGTTAAATTTTCAAAAATTTTATATTAAAAAATTTGATTTGAAAATTTTGAAAAAATTGGGAAAAAAATTTTTATCGAAATGAAAAAAAAAAACTAGAAAAAAACAAAAAAAATTAAAAAGAAAATTATTTTCTAAAAAAATTTTTATCAAAAAAAAAAAAAAAGTTTTTTTAAAAAAACCTGAAAAAAAAAGGTTACTTTTACAATAAACATTCATTAATAATAAAAGAGCGAAATAAGCAAGCAAGTATAAAAGTCAAGTATTCAGCGTTTAGTTATTTTATTTGAAAACAAACCTCCTTATATTCTGGAGGTTTGTTTTTTTTGTGTGGAATAAAAAATATTTCAATAAGGAATTTGGAAAAGAAGAAAATTGTTTAGATTTGCAGTTTGAATATATAAAATATGTTAGAAAGTTTAATATTAGCTTTAATTGTTTTATTTGTAATGATTACTTTAGCGGCATATACAACCTATGCTGAAAGAAGAATCTGTGCATTTATTCAACAAAGACCTGGACCCAACCGAGTTGGACCCTTTGGATTATTACAACCCGCTGCTGATGGTTTAAAATTATTATTAAAAGAAAGTATTGTACCTGCTGACGCTAATCAAACTATTCATTTTTTAGCCCCTGTATTAACTGTATTATTGGCAGTTTCTGGTTTGGCTATATTGCCTTTTGCAAGAGGTGTTCAAGTTTTTAACGCTAATATTGGTATTTTATTTACATTAGCTATAGCATCAATTTCTGTTTATGGTGTGAGTATGGCTGGTTGGGCTTCTAATAGTAAATATGCGTTACTAGGAGGTTTAAGAAGCTCCGCTCAAATGATTTCCTATGAACTTTCTATGGGTTTATCAATTGTTTCTGTTATTTTATTAACCAATCATTTTTATCCTGGGGAAGAATATTTAAGATTATCAAGTATTGTAGAAGCACAAAAGGATGTTTGGTTTGTATTTATCAATCCATTAGGATTTTTTATTTTCTTAGTTTGTTCTTTTGCTGAAACCAATCGTGCTCCATTTGACTTTGCTGAAGCTGAACAAGAATTAGTAGCTGGATTCCATACAGAATATAGTGGTATGAAATTCGGATCATTCTTTGTGGGTGAGTATATGAATTTATGGATTGCCTCTGGAATTATTACTACTTTGTTTTTTGGGGGTTATAGAGGAATTGGTGAAGAAATGTTAGGAGTTGCAAACTGGGATTTTGTATCACAAACCGCTTGGGGGGTTTCTTGGTTCTTGGCAAAATCTGCTTTTTTTATTTTTGTGTTTATTTGGGTACGTTGGACATTACCTCGTTTTAAATATAATCAATTAATGAATATTGGTTGGAGATACTTTTTACCTCTTTCTATCTTAAATTTAATGCTGGTAGCATTGATATTAATGCTTATCAGTTAATGTATATTTTCGATTTAAACTTTTTTATTCATTTTTACGTATAATAAAGAAAATTAATTTTCATGGAAGCGAATTATTCAAACCGAGTAAGAGATGTAATATCCTATAGTAGAGAAGAAGCTGTTAGGCTTGGTCATGATTACATTGGCACAGAGCATCTTTTATTAGGCTTAATTAGAGAAGGTGAAGGACTAGCTATTAAAGTTCTAGAAAATCTTGGTGTTGATTTAAAGAAATTAAGAAAAAAAATTGAAGAAATTTCTAGACCTAATTCTAATACAGTTTCTGCTGCAAATATCCCATTAACACGTCAAGCAGAGAAAGTGCTTAAAGTTACCTATTTAGAAGCTAAATATTTTAAACAAGATGTTGTAAGTACTGAGCATTTGCTTTTATCACTTTTAAGAGATGATGAATATATTTCGTCAAAAATATTAGCTTCTTTTGAAATTTATTATGAAATTGTTAAGAAAGAGTTAGAAGGGGATGATGTTCGTTTTGTTCCTAAAATGGAAAATACCACAGAACCTACTGGAGGTCCTTTAGGCAGTAATGACCCTGAAAAATCCAAAAAAACTTATGTTAAATCCAAAACTCCTGTTTTAGATAATTTTGGTAGAGATCTTACTAAAGCTGCAGAAGAAGGCAAACTAGACCCCATCATTGGGCGTGAAAAAGAAATAGAAAGAGTTGCACAGGTATTATCTAGAAGAAAGAAAAATAATCCTGTACTAATTGGAGAACCCGGAGTAGGAAAAACAGCTATAGCAGAAGGTTTAGCTTTAAGAATCGTTCAAAAGAAAGTTTCAAGAGTTTTATTTAATAAGCGAGTAGTAACATTAGATATTGCTTCTTTAGTAGCTGGAACAAAATACAGAGGACAATTTGAGGAGAGAATGAAAGCTGTTATGGCGGAATTAGAAAAATCTCCTGACGTCATTTTATTTATTGACGAGCTACACACTATTGTAGGTGCAGGGGGAGCTTCAGGCTCTTTAGACGCATCTAATATGTTTAAACCGGCTTTAGCTCGTGGTGATATTCAATGTATTGGTGCTACGACTTTAGATGAATATAGACAATATATTGAAAAAGATGGTGCATTAGAACGCCGTTTCCAGAAAATTATGGTAGATCCTACTACCCCTGAAGAAACTCTCCAAATTTTAAATAATATTAAATCCAAATATGAAGATCATCATAATGTTACTTACGACGAAGCAGCTATTCAAGCTTGTGTAAAGTTAAGTGATAGATACATTACAGATAGATGTTTTCCAGATAAAGCAATTGACGTTCTAGATGAAGCAGGTAGTAGAGTACACCTCTCTAATATTCATGTTCCTAAAAATATTTTGGATTTAGAACAAAAAATTGAGGACATCAAAGAACTAAAAAATAAGGTTGTTAAAAGCCAGAGATTTGAGGAAGCCGCTCAACTTCGAGACCAAGAAAAAAAATTATTAGAACAATTAGAAACTGCTAAGTTAGCTTGGGAAGAAGAAACAAAAAATCAAAGATTTAAAGTTAGCGAGGAAGACATTGCTGCTGTAGTTTCTATGATGACAGGAATACCCATTTCTAAAGTTTCTGAGGGAGAAGGTAAACGTATGTTAGAAATGGAGAGTTATTTAAAATCTAGAATTATTGGTCAAGATGATGCCATTGTGAAATTGGTAAGAGCAATCAAACGTTCAAAAACAGGTCTTAAAGATCCCAATAAACCTATAGGTACATTTATTTTCTTAGGTCAGACAGGTGTTGGAAAAACTCAATTAGCCAAGGAAGTTGCGAATTATTTATTTGAAGGACCCGATGCTCTCATTCGTGTGGATATGAGTGAGTATATGGAAAAATTTTCCATTTCACGATTAATTGGTGCTCCTCCTGGATACGTTGGTTATGAAGAAGGTGGACAATTGACGGAAAAAGTTCGCAGAAAACCTTATAGCGTTATTCTCTTAGATGAAATTGAAAAAGCTCACCCTGACGTTTTTAATATCCTTTTACAAGTTTTAGATGATGGTATTTTAACCGATGGATTAGGAAGAAAAGTAGATTTTAGAAATACCATTATCATTATGACCTCCAATGTTGGAGCTAAAGAATTACAAGACTTCGGTGGGGGTGTAGGGTTTGTTACTAAAGCTAAAGAAGATTCTATTCAAGAAACCAATAAAGCTACTTTACAAAATGCTTTGCGTAAAGTATTTAGACCAGAATTCTTAAATCGTATTGATGATATCATTATTTTCAATAAACTTTCTAAAGAAAATATGTTGAAAATCATTGATATTGAATTAAAAGAACTTTTTGGAAGGCTTTCTGAAATGGGCTATAATGTCCAAATTACAGACCCAGCCAAAGAATTTATTTTAGAAAAGGGTTTTGATGAAAAATTTGGTGCTAGACCTCTAAATCGTGCAATTCAAAAGTATATTGAAGACCCTGTTGCTGATGAACTGTTAAATGTTGAAATTAAATCCAGTGCAATTATCATTATTGATTTAGATTCCACTAAACAAACTACAATTGTTAAAATTCAAGATCAACCTTCCTCAAAATCGAAAAGTAAATCCAAATCATAAAATTTGATTTCATAAAGAAAAAACGGCGATTGGTTTATCGCCGTTTTTTCTTTATCGCAAAAAAATATTCAAATTAGTCTGTTTTGAGCTTTGTATTATTGCTAAAAACCCTAAATTTTTATTGATTACACTTCCTTATACATAAAAAAATACTGTAAATTTGCGTTTTTATGGTTGGATTAGATTTTGTACAATCTTTATGGTGGTTACCTTTATGTGTTTTATTCTCTGCGGCTTATGCTTGGTGGTTCTATAAAGATTTACCTATTGAACTTCCCAAAAATTTGGTTCAATTTTTAAGAGCTTTAAGATTTTTATCAATTTTTTTAATCCTGTTACTTTTTTTAGAGCCTATTATATCCAGCATTTTTAACCATGTTTATCCCCCAATTGTAGTCATTTTAAATGACCAATCAGAAAGTATACCTGCTCATTCTGATTCCGCTTTAGTAAAAAAAGAGTTACCTCTAAAACTCAAAAATGCGGTAGAAAAATTAAAATCTAACGGTTTAGACCCTCATTTGTATCAATTTGGTTCAGAAACCTCTGTATTACCATCCTCAGATAGTATTCGTTATAATTACACTCAAACCAATATTTCCCAAGCTTTAGAAACCATTTATGACCGCTACACAGACCAAAATATGGGTGCGATTTTGATGATAACCGATGGAATTGTAACCTCCGGGATTAATCCTTTATATGTTCAAGAAAAAATGCCTCAACCCATTTTTACAGCTTGGTTGGGGGATACTATCCCCGTTAAAGATTTGTTAGTAGAATCGGTGATTTATAATGATTTATCTTATGTAAATACGGAAACTCCTTTTCGTGTAACCCTTAAAAGTTTTCAAATTGAACCTCGTACTGTGAAAGTAAGGCTTTCCCAAAATGGGAAATTGTTGTCTGAAAAAGTAGTCAATATTACATCGGATTATCAAAATATTTCTGTGGATTTTTCTGTTATTCATAAAGTTCCAGGAATACAAAGGTTTCAAATTGATGTAGATGAAATTCAAGGAGAATACCATTTAAAAAATAATCATTATCCTTTTTATGTTCAAGTTTTAGAAAACAAAATCAAAATTGCCATATTTGCAGGTGGCCCCCACCCTGATATTGGTGCATTTAACAAATGTTTGAGTAAAGATGCTCAATTTCAGTTGAATACTTTTGTTCATAAAAATGATGTAGATTTTTATCAAGCACCCAATAATTTGTCGGAATATAATGTTTTTGTTTTACATAATTTTCCTTCCACCCAATATGATATACAATGGATGGATAAAATTTTGCGAGAAGTAGAGCAAAGAAATACTGCTTTATGGGTATTTATGGGAAATCAATTTCGTTTAGATCTTTATCCTAAACTCGCTGATTTTATTGGTTTACAGACTTCTAATTTTAACAAAAAAACAACTGAAGCCTTTTTGTACTTTGATAGCGATTATAAAACACATGCAACTTATTCATTTGATGATGGATTTTTTAACTTTATCAACAATTGTCCACCAGTACTCAAAAATGAATCTGATTGGAAACCCAAAGCTGGTACTACCGTTTTTGGGAAATCAAAAATTAAGAATATCGCTTTAGATTACCCTTTATTTGCTATTCAAGAAAACCAAAATCGTAAAAATGTAGTATTTGTAGGAGAAGGAATTTGGCGTTACAGAATGCAAAACTATCAAGAAAAGGAAAATTTTGATTATACTGATAGCTGGATCAAAAATGTTCTTCTTTGGCTAAATACCAAATCAGATAAAAAAATGTTTAGGGTTTACCCTGAAAAATTATTGTTCTCTTCCGATGATAAAGTTATTTTTAAAGGTAATGTTTATGATGAAACTTATAAACCTATTGACGATGCTGATATTACTCTCAAAATTATTAACGAACAAGGAAAAGATTTTACTTACAAATTAAATCCTGTTTCAGGTGGTTATTATTCTGAATTACAAAACTTTACAGAAGGAAATTACCAATTTGAAGCCGTTGGTATGAAAAATGGAAAATTAATAGGAAAAGAAAAAGGAAATTTCTCTGTAGGTAAGTCCAATTTAGAATATATAAACCTTACTTCCGATAGACCCATGCTTCAGCAGCTTTCTAAAGTTTCTGGTGCTACCCATGATTATTTTATGAATTTAGAAAAATTAACTGATGATATTATTCGTTTGAATTTAAAAGGATTATCAGAAGCTAAAAAATCTGTATTTCCTTTATCGCGTCATTGGTTGTTATTATTAATTATACTTTCATTACTTTCCACAGAGTGGATTGTAAGAAAAAGAAACGGTTTACTTTAATTTTTTTGTCTATGGCAATTATAAAACCCTTTAGAGGCTGGCGTTATAATTTAGAAAAATTTCCCACCATATTTGATAAACTTTCTCCTTTATTTGACGTGGCTTCTCAATCACAAATTGAAGAATTGTACCAAATTCCATATAATTCCATTGCTTTATCCTTACCCAAAAGCCATGAAGAAGCTTTAAATACCTTAAATCATTGGAAAAGTAACAAAATTTTAGTACAAGAAGCTTTGCCAGCCATTTATCCTTATAGCCAAAAATTTAACTTAAAAAATGGGGACGAGTTTTATTCTCGTAAGGGTTTTATTGCAATGGTAAAAATGAGTTTACCTCATGAAAATCCTTCTATTGTACTTCATGAACAAACGATACCCTCTTCCGTTGAAGATAGAGTCAAATTATTATCCAAATCTTTATTAAACGTTTCTCCGACACATGGTTTTTATGATGACCCTTCTTTTGAATTAGAAAATGTTCTACAACCTTTTTTAAAAAATCCTTACATGCGTTATGTAGATTACCAAAATGTAATCAACAAATTTAATATCATTCAGCAAAGGAATATTATTGAAAAAGTACAAGAATTTTTAAAAAATCAAACCATTATTTTGGCAGATGGGCATCACCGTTTAGAGAGTTCTCAACAATTCAGAAATCAGATATTACAACAAAATCCCCATTTAGACCCTGACCATATTGTTCATTATCACATGATGTATTTAACCAATATTAGAGGTTCAGACGTTAAAATTTTACCTACTCACAGAATTTTTCAATTAAACCAAAATTTGAATAAAGAGGAATTCCAACAGAAAGTCAAAAAGTTTTTTAATATAGTTTCGGTTCAAAATAAAAACCAGATTGCCAAAGAAATTGAAGGAACAAAATATTGCTACGGATTATTACACCAAAATTTTCAATGGATTTTGATTTTAAAACCCGAGTTTCACAATGTTCAAAAACTACCCCTATACTTGCCTGATTCTGTCAAAAAGCTTGAATATACTTTATTGCATTATTATTTATTTGACCAAGTATTAGAGCTACCTTATGAAAAACAATCTAATTCTCCTAATTTGTCTTATACCAAAGAGTTAGACACTGTTTATGAAAGGCTCAATGATGAAAATAATTTAGGCATAATTGTGAACGAAGTAAAAGTAGAAGATATGTTAAAAGTTTGCCAATCAGGAGCTTTAATGCCTCAAAAGTCCACATTTTTTTATCCCAAAGTTGTAACAGGATTTGTATTTAGTTCAATAAATGAAAATGAAAACAATAGCCCCGTTGATTTTAGCTTCAAAATCACCGAGAAGGAAAGAACTCTTTGAAAAATTAGGTTTTCCTTTTACCATTCAAACCCTTGAAGTTGAAGAAGTTTACTCAGATACCCTCAACTATATTGAAGTACCTTTATATCTTTCTCACATTAAATCTGAACCCATTGCTAAGCAAAATTCAGATTCTATTGTTGTAGGTGTAGATACCATTGTTTATTTTAATAACCAAATTTTAGGGAAACCCAAAGATTTACAAGAAGCCAAAGAATTTCTTTGGAAATTAAATGGACAAACCCATGAAGTAGTCTCGGGAGTTACATTGCATTACCAAAATCAAGTGGTTCAATATCACCAAATTACCAAAGTAGAATTTGAGAATTTATCTCCAGAAATTGTTGATTATTATGTAATAAATTATCAACCTTTGGATAAAGCCGGTGCCTATGGTATTCAAGATTTTTGGGGTTTAGTGGGTGTAAAAAATATTTACGGAGATTTTTATAATGTCATGGGCTTACCAATGTATGCTTTATTTCAAAAACTTTTGGAATTAAGATGGATTGTAAATTAGGTAAGTGATTCAACGAAATTTTGTGAAAAAAATATTTTAAAACTTCGTTTTAAGTTTAAAGAATTAAAGTAATTTTGCGAAACATTTTGAAAGTCAATTGAAAATTAAAATTTCTATTTGGGGGTCTGGTACTGGAAGTAATGCAGAAGCAATTTTGCAATACTTTGCTAATCATTCATTTATTTCAATTGTCAATATTTGTTCCGATAAACAAGATGCAAAAATACTAACCCTTGCTCAAAAGTATCAAAACTTTTATCCTCAGATTCAACCTATCTTTTTAGATAAAAATTTACGTAGCCAGCCCGAAAAAATTTTAGAAATTCTTCAAAAACAAGAAGTTGATTATATCATTTTAGCAGGCTATTTGAAACTTATTCCTCAAAAATTGATTGAGCATTTTTCTCTAAGAATTTTAAATATACACCCTTCCTTATTGCCTAAATTTGGTGGTAAAGGAATGTACGGAATTCATGTTCATGAATCAGTGATTCAAAATCAAGAAAAGGAATCTGGTTTAACTATTCATTTGGTCAATGAAGAATACGATAAAGGGGAAATTTTATTTCAAAAATCTTTACCTGTAAATACTCAAAAACCTCATGAACTTCAAAAAGCAATTCTTCAATTAGAACATCAATATTACCCAAAAGTTATTGAAAATTATATAGTCAAAAATCATTCAACGAATAACATGAAAAGTGTAGATATAAAAAAAGCATTCATTTCTGTTTATGATAAAACAGGTTTAGATGCTATTATTCATGAATTAAAATCAAGAAAAGTAGAATTATATGCTTCTGGTGGTACCGCAGATTTTATTAAATCTTTGGGATACAGTTGTGTTGATATATCAGAAGTAACTCAATATCCTTCAATACTCGGAGGAAGAGTAAAAACCTTACACCCAAAAGTATTTGGTGCAATTTTAGCCAAACGTGAAGAGGCTTCTCATATTCAAGATCTTCAAAATCATCAAATTGATACTTTTGATTTGGTGATTGTGGATTTGTATCCTTTTGAAAAAGGGCTGAAAGAGGGCTTACCCTTCGAAAAAATGATTGAACTTATTGACATCGGTGGAGTTTCTTTGATTCGTGCTGCTGCTAAAAACTTTTTAGACGTTGTAATAGTACCTTCTGTACAACAATATGATACTTTTTTACAACATTATAAAAATGAGGGTTTTGTGAGCTATGAAATGCGTAAAAAATTATCTGTTGCAGCTTTTCAAGTTACTTATCAATATGATATGTTGATTGGTAATTACCTAGCTGGAGAGAATACTTTGCGTTATGGTGAAAATCCTCATCAAAAGGCTCAGTTTCTTGGAAATTATGAAAGTGTATTTACAAAAATTAGCGGTAAAGAATTGTCTTACAATAATTTTTTGGATATTGATTCTGCTTTAAGACTGATTGCAGATTTTCCGAAGACAACTTGTGCTATTATAAAACATACCAATCCTTGCGGCATTGCAACTCGTACCAACGTTTTAGAAGCATGGAAAACGGCTTTATCCAGTGACCCAACTTCAGCTTTTGGCGGTATTATCATTTTTAATGACGAAATAGATGCAGAAACTGCTAAAGCTATTAACGAAATCTTTTTTGAAGTATTAATTGCACCCAATTTTTCAGAAGAAGCTAAGTCTTTATTAACTCAGAATGCAAAAAGAATCATTTTAAAATTGAATGATTTAATACTTCCTGAGAGAATTGTTAGAACTTGCGTAAATGGGTTATTGGTTCAAGAAGTAGATAACATTGCCTACCAAACTCAATATGAGTATGTTACCAATGAAAAACCCTCTGAAAAAGAAATTAAAGATCTACAATTTGCAGAAACTTGTGTAAAACATTTAAAATCTAATGCAATTGCAATTGTAAAAGATGGTCAATTGATTGGAAGTGGAATGGGGCAAACATCAAGAATTGATGCCTTAAAACAAGCCATTCAAAAGTGTAAAGAAAGAGGTTTTGATACTCAAAATGCTGTTTTAGCATCAGATGCTTTTTTCCCTTTTAACGATGCTGTGCAGGTATGTTTTGAAAATGGTATTATGGCAATACTTCAACCGGGAGGTTCAATTCGAGATAAAGATTCTATACAATATTGTAACGAAAAACAAATGAAAATGGTATTTACAGGCATCAGACACTTTAAACATTAATAATCAGAAAAATGGGTTTATTCGATATATTTACTAGTGAAATAGCAATAGATTTAGGAACAGCAAATACACTCATTATGTACAATGATGAGATTGTGATTAACGAGCCTTCCATAGTTGCATTAGATAGAAAATCAGGGAAAGTTATAGCAGTTGGTACTCAAGCGTTATTAATGCACGAACGTACCCATGAAAATATAAAAACTATTCGTCCTTTAAGAGACGGTGTAATTGCAGATTTTACCGTTGCTGAACACATGATTCGTGAGTTAATCAAATTGTTACCAAGAAAAAGTAAATTGATTACTCCCAGTTATAAAATGGTAATTTGTATTCCCTCAGGAATTACAGAGGTAGAAAAAAGAGCAGTAAAAGATTCTGCAGAACATGCAGGTGCAAAAGAGGTATATTTAATTCATGAACCGATGGCGGCGGCTATAGGTATAGGTATTGACGTAGATCAACCTGTTGGAAACATGATTGTAGATATTGGTGGTGGAACTACAGAAATTGCGGTTATCGCATTAGCGGGAATTGTTTGTGACCAATCTATACGTTTTGCTGGTGATGTTTTAAATATGGATATTTTAGATTACATGCGTCGCCAACATAACTTAACGATCGGTGAAAGAACCGCTGAACAAATTAAAATCAATGTAGGTGCTGCTCTTCCTGAGTTAGATAATCCTCCTCCTTCCATGGAAGTAAAAGGAAAAGATTTAATGAGTGGTATTCCTAAAACCATTACAATTTCCTATAAAGAAATTGCTCATGCTTTAAATAAATCCATTATCAAAATTGAAGAAGCTGTTTTAAGGGCATTAGAATTAACACCCCCAGAGCTTTCAGCGGATATTTATGAAAGAGGTATTTACTTAACGGGTGGTGGTGCTTTGTTGAGAGGTTTAGATAAACGTCTATCGGAAAAAACCAAGCTTCCTGTTCATGTTGCAAAAGACCCCTTAGAAGCTGTTGTTCGTGGAACAGGTATTGCCCTCAAAAATATTGAAAAATTTAAGTTTTTGATGACTTAATCCTTATTTATGCAAAGGCTTCTTGAGCTTTTTATCAAGTATAACAACTTTTTATTTTTTATTTTTTTACAATGGATTTCCTTATTCTTGGTTTTCCGTTTTAATGATTTTCATAAAGAAGTTTATGGATCCAGTATGTTATCAATAGCTGGTTTTTTTCAAGAAAAAAACCAATCCATACGTTCCTATTTTATTTTAGCAGAAGAAAATGAAAAACTTTTAAATGAAAATATTAAGTTAAAACAAGAACTTGTTTACACTCAACAAGCTTTAAATGCTGCAAAATATAGAATACCCTATTCAAGAAAATTTAATATTTTACCCGATAGCCTTTTTCCAGTAAGTGTTTTTAGTTTTATTCCCTGCAAGATTGTTCAAAACTCTATCTATGACCCTTACAACTATTTTATCATCAATAAGGGTACAAAAGATGGAGTTTATAATGAAATGGGTGTTGTTAGTTCTGAGGGTATTGTAGGAATTATCATTGAAACATCAGAAAATTATTCAGTAGGAATGAGTTTATTAAATAAACATTTTCGTTTATCCACCAAAATTAAATCTACTAATATCCATGGATCTGTGCATTGGAGAGGGAATAACCCTAGAATTGTATATCTAGAATATATACCTTTGCATATTCCTGTTCAAGTGGGTGATACCGTTATGACAAGTTCTTATAGTAACTATTTTCCAGAAGGTTATCATATTGGTAAAATTATTGATGTTAAAGACCCCAAAGATGGACAAGGCTTTCATGAAATCTTAATATTGTTAAGTACAGACTTTTATAAACTAGAAAATGTCTATTTAGTCAAAAACAAACATCAATCAGAATTGAAAATACTCAATCAAAAAATTATTCAATTTAAGTAAATGCCTTTAAGATTAATTTCTTCTTTCGTTATCATTCTAATCTTACAATTATTTTTTTTCAATGCAATCACTTTATATGATACTGCATTTGCTTATGTTTTTGTTATGATTTTACTTTTATTGCCCTTAGATTGGGACTATAAAGTCTTAATTACTGTTGCATTTTTTATTGGTATTTTAGTGGATATTAGCATTTTAAAGTTAGGTATTCATGCCTCCACTTCTCTTTTGATTGTTACTCTGAGAGGGTTATGGATTGATATTATCACCCCTCAAATCAATCCTAACGACAAATTAAACTTTAAACCTTATGCTCAAAGTTTAACTTGGATTATTTCGTACTTTACACCATTGATTTTTATTTATTCGTTTATCTATCATATTCTTTCAGATTTACATTTTTCCTTGAATACATTTTGGAAGTTTTTTGCTACGGGCTTTTATTCATCATTATTAATCCTTCTAATCTACGCCTTGTTTATCAAAACTTCTGATAAAAGGTAAACCTTCCAAATAGATTTTAAAATCTACAAAAAAAGTTTGATATTTCTAATTTAGAACCTATTTTTACGCAAATTTTTTATCATCATGAAGTACTTAAACTTATTCATTTTATTTATCCTATTCATAGGATTGGGTAATGTTCAAGCAGTTAGTGTCCCTTTTAATGCAAGCAACTCTGAAATAGGAAATTTAGGTATCAATCCTATTCAAACTTCAAAAAAAGATTCCAAAAACAAAAAATCAAAAATTGAAAGAAAAAGTAAAATCAAAAACTTTTTTCAATTTAAAAATCTAAAAAAAGCCTTAAAGCCAGCTCCTGAGTTTAAATTACTAGACATTTTATTGATTTTACTAATTGTTATTCTACTTCTTTTTGTGTTATTACTACTAGATGGATTAACTAGGGGACTACTCGGAGCTTTATTGTTTATTGCTTTAGTAGTAATTCTTGTACTATGGTTAATGGGTAAAATCTAAAAAAATGCAAACGGAAACCAAAATTCGTGTCAGATATGCTGAAACTGACCAAATGGGTTACGTTTATTATGGAAATTATGCTATTTATTTAGAAGTAGCCCGAACAGAATGGGTTCGTCAATTAGGAATTAGTTATAAAGAAATGGAAGAGGACTGGGGCATTATGCTTCCAGTCTATTCTTTAAATATTCAATATAAATTACCTGCTAAATATGACGATGAACTAACAATTCAAACTCATGTCTCTGAGCCTCAAGGAGCAAGATTAGAATTTCATCATAAAATATTTAATCAAAAATTTCAATTAATTATCGAAGCAACGGTTGTTTTAGTGTTTGTTCAAAAAATAAATATGAAACCTTGCAAACCTCCTCAAAAATTTTTAGAATTATACTATGCTTTCATTCATTGAAAATACACGATTCGGAAAATGGTTAAAAGAAACAAACGTTCCTGGTTTTCAAGGAGTTCCTTTATATTTTGTTATCAACGAGTTCATAAAGAACTTAATGAATCCTATTTTTCCGCTGAGAGCCAAAGCAATGGCTTATAATTTCTTTTTTTCATTATTCCCTGCCTTTTTATGTTTTTTTTCTTTACTTCCTTACATTCCTTGGGCAGATTTTAAATTAACCATGATTTTTTTATTAGAATCCTTCTTGCCTAAACAAGGATTAGACTTAGTAGAAGCAATCATTTCCAATCAATTAGAACGGTCAGGCTGGGGAATTTTATCATTAAGTTTAATTTTAACCCTTTTCAGTGCAACGAATGGAATTATTACTATTTTAGATTCTTTTAGAAGATACGATGTTCAAAGCAAAAAAAAATACAACCTTGTAACCAAACGATTAAAAGCCATAAGCATGTTTTTAATGCTATTTGTTGTACTTTGTTTTTATGTAATGATTAGAGCTTTTGGAGATGAAGTTTTAAATAGTTGGCTGGTAGCAGGAATTTTTAATAGCGAAAATATTCAACCTTTACAAAATGTATTTCATTTTTTATTGAATTTTATTTTTCTAGTAGGCACTATTGCTTTAATTTTCTATGTAGCCCCTCTTGAACATAAATTTCAATTTTTTTCCCCGGGGTCCATTGTTACCGCTATTTTGATGTCCATTGCGAATATAATATTGAGAATATTTTTTAGGTCATTTAATGATTTGGGAATGGTTTATGGTTCTGCAGCCGCAGCCATTGTTTTGATGTGGTGGTTCTATTGGATTTCTATCATTTTATTATTAGGTTACGAACTGAATAACAGCATTGAAGAAGCTATGAAAAAACAATAACTTTCTAAAAAATATTTTTTTTAAAAAAGTTTAACAAAATAATCTATCAAAAATAAAATTATACGTATTTTTGCGGCAAAATAACCGCTCATGTTCGAAAAATTAAAACCTATTCTACAAAAAGAAATACAAAACATCAAAGATGCAGGTCTTTATAAAACCGAACGTATCATTACTTCACCACAAGGAGTTGAAATTACCTTAGAAGATGGTAGCAAAGTATTAAATTTTTGTGCTAATAATTATTTAGGTTTATCTTCTCATCCTGCTGTTATTGAAGCTGCCAAAAAAACGATTGATTCTCACGGCTTTGGTTTATCTTCCGTACGCTTTATTTGTGGAACACAAGATATCCATAAAACCCTAGAAAAAAAAATCAGCGAATTTTTACATACTGAAGACACAATTTTATATGCAGCAGCTTTTGATGCTAATGGTGGAGTCTTTGAACCTTTATTAAACGAAAATGATACAATAATTTCTGACGAATTAAATCATGCGTCTATTATTGATGGCGTTAGATTATGCAAAGCAAAAAGATTTCGCTATAAGCATAATGATATCGCTGATTTAGAAAATTGCTTAAATCAAGCAAACCCTGACGGTCAAATTATCATAGCTACTGATGGATCCTTCTCCATGGACGGTACAATAGCTCAACTAGATAAAATTTGTGATTTAGCCGATAAATATCAAGCTCTTGTGATGGTAGATGAATGCCATAGTACTGGTTTTTTAGGGAAAACAGGAAGAGGCGCCATTGAATTAAAAAATGTGTTAGGTAGAGTTGATATTATTACAGGAACTTTAGGAAAAGCTTTGGGAGGTGCTTCAGGAGGTTTTACTTCTGGAAGAAAAGAAATTATTGAAATCCTAAGACAACGTTCAAGACCTTACCTTTTTTCTAATACCTTAGCCCCTGCCATTGTAGGTGCAAGTATCGCAGTCTTTGATTTATTGTCTTCTACAACAGAGTTAAGAGATAAATTAGAATGGAATACAAAATACTTCAGAGAAGGTATTTCTAAAATTGGTTTAGATGTAAAACCCGGCGAACATCCTATTGTTCCTATTATGTTATATGATGCTAAATTATCTCAAGATTTTGCTAACGAATTACTCAACGAAGGCATTTATGTTATAGGATTTTATTACCCTGTTGTTGCTAAAGGTAATGCTAGAATTAGAGTTCAAATTTCTGCAGCTCATGAAAAACATCATTTAGACCAAGCTATTCAAGCTTTTGAAAAAGTTGGCAAAAAGTTAGGAGTTATCAAATAATTAAAATAAACAACGATTTAACTATGGCAAAATTAAATATACCCAAAAATTATTTAGACTTAACCTTAGATGAACTGATGAATAACATCTTAGAACCTCATCATCTAACTATTTTAGACTCATTCAAAGTAAACAAGCCAGACGATTATGAAAAAGTTATTTATCAAATCAATGAAATTCTTGAGGAATCTTATCAATTAGAATTTTTAAGTGCTTCTGAAGATGAAGAGGATGAAAACAAGTGGTTAATAGAAATTGGAATTGAAGAAACTACCTTGGAATTTTCCATCCAACAAGAAGAAGATAAAATTGAAGATAGAGGTTTAGTAGATGGTATTAATAAGTTTTTTCACAAAGTAAAAGCTGATTTTCGTTTATTTTCTTATTGGGATTCTGAATGGGATAGCCATTCTATTGGATTTGGTTTAATCCATAAAAAACTCATCAAAGAATTAAGCCAAATTATGCAAGACCGTAAAGAAAACGACTGGTTTGAACTTTTTTATATTAGTGAATAATTTTGCAACTATTTTTCAAAAGCATTTGTTCAGTAAACAATTTTATATAAAAAAAATATGGCAGTATTAGTAGGAAAAAAAGCTCCTGATTTCAAGGCAGCTGCAGTTGTAAACAACGAAATCGTTGAAGATTTTACTTTAAACCAATTTATTGGCAAAAAGTATGTAGTTTTATTCTTTTATCCCTTGGACTTTACTTTCGTTTGTCCTACGGAAATATTAGCATTTCAAGAAAAATTAGCAGAATTTGAAAAAGCCAATTGCCAAGTAATTGGTGTATCTATTGACTCTAAATTTTCTCATTATGCTTGGTTAAATACTCCTAAAAATCAAGGAGGTATTCAAGGTGTAACTTATCCTTTAGTTGCGGATTTGGATAAAACTATTTCCTTGAATTATGATGTATTAGCGGGTGATTATGCTTATGATGTTGATGAAGTAGGTAATGAAAGAAGAATTTTTATTGGAAACCCTGTTGCTTATAGAGGTACTTTCCTTATTGACCTTCAAGGTGTTGTTAGACACCAAGTAATCAATGATTTGCCTTTAGGCAGAAATATTGATGAAGCTATCAGAATTCTTCATGCTCTTCAACATGTTGAAAAATTTGGAGAAGTTTGCCCTGCAAATTGGGATGAAGGAAAAGACGCAATGAAAGCAACAAAAGATGGTGTTGCTGAATATTTGTCTAAACATTAATTTTTTAAAGTTCATTAATTCCAATAGTAGCAAGTATATCTTGCTACTATTTTTTTGTATTATAATCAAAAAATATTGATTTTATTTAGATACCAAAGTAATTAATGGAACAATTACTTCCTCTAAACTAACTCCACCATGCTGGAAAGTATCTTTGTAGAAATTCACATAATAATTGTAATTATTAGGATAACAAAAATAACCGTCCTCCATAGCAAAAGCATAAGATGAACTCACATTGGTTTTAGGAAGTTTGGCATCTTCAGGTTTATTAATTGAAAAAATAATTCTATTTTTATCAAAATTGAGATTCTTGCCCTGTTTGTACCTTAAATTGGTAGTAGTAGTACGGTCTCCAATAATTTTTAATGGTTTTTTTACGCTCACCATACCATGATCTGAGGTGATAATGACTTTAGCTTTTAAATCTTTGATTTTCTTTAAAATAGATAAAAACCAAGAGTGTTCTAACCAAGCTTTAGACACAGAACGCAATGCCGATTCATTGGGAGTAAGCTCTTTGATTAAGTTAACTTCAGTTTTGGCATGAACCAATAAATCTAAAAAATTAAATACAATAGCATTAAAGGGGTTATTTTTTATGGTATGAAATTTTTCATCTAAATCTTTTCCTTCATCATTAGAAATCACTTTGTTATACGTAAATTTTACATTCAATTTATTTTTAACAATCAATTCAGTCATAAACATTTCTTCATTAAGATTTTTACCACCTTCATCATCATCATCTAACCAAAGTTTAGGATATTTTTTAGCTATATCCATAGGGAAAAGTCCTGAAAAAATTGCATTTCTAGCATATTGAGTTGCAGTGGGTATAATAGAGAAATAAGCGTCTTCAGATTCTACATTGAAGTATTCATTAATTATAGGTTCAAAAACTTTCCATTGGTCAAAACGCATACAATCAATTAGAATAAAAAAAACTTGTTCCCCTTTTTTTAAATGTGGAAAAACATAATTTTCTAAAATATCAGGGGACATCATAGGTCTATTTTCTTTAGGAGCATTTACCCATTTAATGTAATTTTGAGTATAATATTTACAAAAATACTGATTGGCTTCTGTTTTTTGGTTACTAAAAACTTCCAACATACTTTTATCTTGAGACTTTTCAAGTTCTAAATCCCAATATATCAATTTTTTATAAATATCAATCCAACTTTGAGAAGACATATCCTCATAAATAGCCATACCAATATTTCTAAAATCCAAAAGGTAGTCTTTATTAGTTTTAGAAGATACTAAGCTTTTGCCTTCTAATAATTTTTTGCAGGATAATAAAATTTGGTTAGGATTTACAGGTTTTATAAGGTAATCAGCGATTTTAGAGCCGATAGCATCTTCCATGATATGTTCTTCCTCACTTTTGGTTATCATTACAACGGGGGTATGAGGAGTCATTTGTTTGATTTGGGTAAGAGTTTCCAAACCACCTAATCCGGGCATATTTTCATCTAAAAATATCAAATCATATAGATTTTCTTTAACTTTTTCAATAGCTTCATGACCGTTGGTAACTGTAGTGATTTCATAACCTTTTTGAGTTAAAAATAAAACATGAGGCTTTAGCAAATCCATTTCATCGTCTGCCCAAAGAATTTTTCCATTCATAAACTTTTAAACGAAATTAAGCGTAGATTTATTTTCAATACCTCAAATTATTTCATGCAAATTTACGAACATATTTTAAAAAAAGTTATTTTTGCATTATGTATTTGTATAATGTTACAGTAAATCTTGATAATGACATTGTTAACGATTGGTTAGAATGGATGCAGTCTAAGCATATTCCTGATGTATTAGCAACAGGGCATTTTCATTCCTACAAAATTGCAAAACTATTAGAGCCAGACTCTGAACCCAATACAACAACTTTTATGGTTCAATATGAACTAAAATCCTTAGAAAATTTACAAATTTATCGTGATACAGCCATGCCTCAACTTCAAAAAGATCATAATGAGCGTTATGGAAAAAAATTTGTAGCTTTTCGCTCAGTAATTCAAATCATTTAATTTTTAAAATATGGAATTTATTTTTTTGCTTTTCTCTTTTGTTTTTTCCATTTATTTTTTCTATTTTTTTTTAAAAATTTTTATTTCCAAGCTTCCATCTCAAAACCCGCCCACCAATCAAAATTCAGTAAATAATCAATTTTCTTTGAATGAAGATTTTAATAAAGGTCTTAGTCAATTATTTAAAGATCTTAAAATAGAGATTCCTACTCAAAACCATCAAAAACAAGTTTCAAATGTAGTTTATACTAGTAAATCCAGTATAAAAAACTTAGATGTAGAAGCTTTTGAAAGAATTAAACAAAAAGAAGAAGCTGTGAAAAATCAAAAAGTTAAAAATATTGAAGCTGAAGCCTTAGAAGAATGGAAAAAAAAGAAAGAACAATTAAAAAATCGTACCTATAGGAATATTGAAAAGGAATCTTTAGAAAATGCTAAGTTAAAAAAAACTAAGAAAAAAATTGAAATTCAATTAACAAAATCTTCAGAAGAATTAATAAAACCACCCCAAAAAAAATCTACAATTCAAAAATTGTATCAATCCAAAAACGATTTAAAAAAAGCATTTTTATTACAAGAAATTTTAAATAAACCTGAATTTTAATAATTTAGAATGGAAAAAAATTGGTTAGAAAGGACAGAGCTTCTAATAAAAAAAGAAGGTTTAGAAAAATTATCGAAGTCCCATGTTTTAGTCATAGGAATGGGAGGTGTTGGGTCTTATGCAGCCGAATTTATTGCAAGGGCAGGTGTAGGTAAAATGACCATCATTGATGGAGATGTAGTAGATACCACGAATAGAAATCGTCAGTTACATGCTTTGTCTTCTACGGTGGGTTTATCTAAAGTAGAATTAATGGCAAAAAGAATACAAGATATAAATCCTCATATTCAATTAACCGTAATTAACGAATTTATTAACCCAGACCGTGCCATAGAAATTTTAGAAAATCATTATGATTATGTAGTTGAATGTATTGATAGCCTTACCCCAAAATTATACATAATCCAGAAGTCCTTAGAAAGAGGGTTAAAAATCATAAGCAGCATGGGCGCTGGTGGAAAAATTGATGCCTCAAAAGTAAAAATTACAAAATTATCCAAGACCCGTGATTGCCCATTAGCGAAATATGTAAGAAAAAGACTTCGCAAAATGGGAGTAAAAAAAGATTTAAGAGTAGTTTATTCCTCTGAAATTCCTGATAAATCCAGCTTAAAATATACAGACGGTTCTAACTTTAAGAGAAGTTTTTATGGAACTATTTCTTATATACCTGCATTATTTGGTTTAATGGCTGCCAACAAAGTAATTCTTGATTTGATAAAAGAATAAGAAAAAGACCCAATTATTACTCATTTTTTATCCATATATTCGCTAAAACTCCACTTAATATGCAAAGAGTACCGATAATTTGGTAAATATCTATTTTCTCATGATAAAATAAGTATCCTGAAAAAATTGCATATAGTATGCCTAGATAGTTAAGAATACTCAGTTTGCCTAAGGCTTCTGATTGATACGCTTTGGTCATTGCTGTTTGAGCAATTTGTGTTAAAACAGACATACCCAAAACTAATAGTAATTCTTTGATTCCTAAATTTTTCCATTCTATAATGGCCAATGGAAAAGAAAGTAACATAGCAATAAACACAAAATAAAATACAACTAATTCTGGTTCATCGGTTTCCCTTAGACTTCTCACCAAATTATAGGAAATTCCTGAAAAAAAACTTGAGGTAATACCTATCAATATTAAAAATAAACTTACCGTATTATCTACACCTTTGATGATAAATACTCCTAAAAATGCTAAAAAGTAAAAGAAAAATCTTATAATAGGAAATTTTTCTTCCAAGAAAAATAGTGCTATAAGAGTAGTAAAAATTGGAGATAAATATTGTATAGTAACCGCAGTTGCAAGAGGCATGTTTTGAAGAGTATAAACAAATAAGCTAAAAGCAAAAAAGCCAGATATGCCTCTCAATATCAAATTTCTTTGATAATTCCCTTTCAATGAAATATGATTCTTCTTCAAATAAAAATATGAATAAACACTATTGAAAACGGAACGCAAAAACACAATTTGAAAAACAGAAATATAGCTTAGCTCTTTTATAATCAAATTAATAAACGCAAAACTAAAAGTAGAAATTAACATCAATCGGACACCTATACTGAACATATCAAAAAAGCCTGCAAAGCTATAAACAAAGAATGAAGGAAAAAAATTATAAATTCCTTGATAATTTGTAATTTTCAGCTTATAAAAGCAAATTAGAATACTGTTTACATTGCAAAATTTTATGTAAAAATTTTTCTTTTTCTATTTTTATGATTTGTAGTGGTGAAGAAAATTCCGATTGAATTTTTAAAAGATGGTTAAAATCGGTTTTTACTATCAGTGTTTGATGAACAAGGTCTTGATGAATAATTTTTAATGAATTTTGAAAGGAGTTTAAAAATACTTCAAAATTTTGATGAATGCTTAAATAATAATGGTTTGATTGCTGAATAGAAGATGAGGAAGTTTGAGCATGAATGGGGGGTTCATAACCTTTCTGAAAATCAAGATAAAAATTAAGGTCATTAAACATTGCAGAGCCTGTTGCATTAGCACCTGCACCTTTACCGTAATAGAATTGTAATCCCGCTTTTTCATATTCAATAGCAATTCCATTATTCGCTTCTTGAACATGATAAAAATACGATTCATTTTCTACAAAATGAGGGACAACCTCCGTTTCTATGATGTTATTTTTGAGTTGAGAAGTAGCAAGAAGTTTAATTTTCAATCCACATGCTTTCGCTAAATAAATATCACGAAAACGAATATGAAGGATTCCATGAACCAAAACTTGATTTTTATTGAGAATTAAACCGTAAGATAAATAAGTTAATAAAATGAGTTTATAAGCGGAATCCCAACCTGAAACATCTAAATAAGGGTCAATTTCTGCGTAACCTAAAGATTGTGCTTGAAATAAAGCGGATTGATAGTCTAAATTTTCATTTTCCATTTTAGAGAGAATAAAATTGGAAGTTCCATTTAAAATGGCTTGAATGCTAAGGATTTTTTCATTTTTAAAATGATGATTCAGGATTCTAAAAATTGGAATAGAAGCTGCTGCAGATGCTTCAAATAATAAATTCCCTTTTTGATGAGTTTGTAGGGAATTCCATAATTCTAATTTTTCTGCTAAAATTTTTTTGCTTGCAGAAATAACTACTTTGTTTTGCTCTAAGGCTGATTGAATAATTTGTATTCCACCTTCATAATCATTGGTACATTCAATAATGATATCCGCTAAATGGAATAAACTTTTCTCATGTTTAGAGCCGTAAGCAAACATGGGTAAGGGTTTATATTCATGTTTATTGGGATTTTTTACAATAATTCCTATGCAATCAATATTGGATAAGGGATTTTCTAAGAATTGGCTTAAAAAGCCTTTTCCTACGGTACCAAAACCGTATAATAATAATTTTTTTTTGTTCATACTGTTGTTAATTTTTTTTGAATAAAAGTTTGATTTAATAAATTGATTATAAAGTCTTTTTCTATTAGAAAGGCATCATGCCCGTAATCTGAAGATAAAATTTTCAATTCAGAATTTTTACAAAGAGAATGTAAAAATTTTTGTTCGTTTACTGGGAAAAGAATATCAGAATCGATTCCTAAAAAAGTACATTTTGTTTGAATTTTAGACAATGGATTTCCGCTTCTATTTCGAAAAATATTATGAGAATCCATCATTTTAGTAAGAGAAACATAAGAATAAGCATTAAAACGTTCCATTAACTTTTGACCTTGATATTGTTGATAATCAGCGGATTTAAAATTTTGAATTTTATCTAAATGGACATCTGTTTGTTTTTTTTGATAGAGTTGATAGGAACGGTAAGAAAGCATTGCAAAAGCTCTTGCCGCTTTTAGCCCATTTTTCCCACCATCAGGATGATTATCAAAATAAGTTGGGTCAGCAAAGATTGCCATTCTTTGGCTTTCATTGAAAGCTATTCCCCAAGCGGAATGCTTTGCGTTGCCCGCTATATTCAAATGAATTTGAAAAAGATGAGGTTGTAAAATGTTCCATTCTAGGGCAATTTGTGCTCCTAAGGAGGCTCCTATTAAACCATAAATTTGCGGAATTCCTAATTCTGTTCTGAGTAAATCAAACATTTTTGCGGCATCTCGCGTAGTAATTAAAGGAAAATCTTGGTAATAAACTTGTTGAGTAATGGGATTAAGGTCTAATGGGCATATACTTCCATAAGGGGATGCAGGATTATTTACGCAAATAACACTGAAGTAATCAAGTATTTGGCTCTCTAAAAAGATACCTTTCCACCAGTTTTCTACTTGCGTATCGCCTGTTAAGGCATGAATAATCCAAAGAATGGGCTTTTGGTGAATATCGCCATAGAGGTTATATTCTAAATGAAAAGTGGGTAAAGTGTCTCCAGATTCTAATAAGAAGTTTTGATGGTATTGAAATTTCATAATTGAGAAGTAAAAAATGAAGAAGTTGTACTTTGGTGTGAGCGTGAGGGATGTGAAGGGCTTGGCACTGCCTTTGCCACCGAAATTTGAGGTGGCAAAGGATTGCCGCAGCGAAAGCGAAGCCCGAAACAGCCCGACCCTGAACGTAGTGAAGGGACACGCCCCAATTTTTATAAAATTAATTGTAAATCAATGAAAAAACTTTTTCAAAAGCTTGTTGAAAATCGGCTTTGATGTCTTCTATATGCTCTATGCCTACGCTCACTCTCAATAAACCTGGTTCTACTCCTGCTGTTTTTTGTTCATATTCAGAAAGTTGCTCGTGGGTAGTAGAAGCAGGATGAATGATTAAGGTTTTGGCATCGCCAACATTCGCTAAATGACTAACTAATTGTAAATGATTGATTACTTGGTCTGCATTTTCCTTTCCCCCTTTTACTTTGAAGGATAAAACTGCGCCAAATCCATTTTTCAAGTATTTTTTTGCTAGGTTGTGATAAGGCGAACTTTCTAAACCAGGATAGTTTACATATTCAACAATGGGTTGTTGTTGTAGCCATTGAGCCAAAGCTAATGCGTTTTGGAAATGCCTTTCTAGCCTTAAACTCAGGGTTTCTAATCCTTGAAGTAACAGGAAAGAATTAAAAGGGGAAATGGAAGTTCCGTAATCTCTTAGTCCTTCTACTCTTGCCCGAATAATAAAAGCGATATTGGGTAAACCTAGGGGGTTATTTTCTCCGAATACTTCCCAAAATTTAAGCCCATGATAACCTTCGGAAGGTTCGGTAAATTGAGGGAATTTTCCATTGCCCCAATTAAAATTTCCGCCATCGACAATGATACCACCAATAGAAGTTCCATGCCCTCCAATCCATTTGGTAGTAGAGGCAACAATAATATTGGCTCCATAATCAAAAGGTCTAAATAGGTATCCTGCGCCTCCAAAGGTATTATCAACCATTAAAGGGATTTGGTATTTTTGTGCTAATTTAGCAATAGCTTCAAAATCAGGAACGTTAAATCCTGGATTTCCAATAGTTTCTATATAAATGGCTTTGGTTTTTTCATCTATCCATTTTTCAAATTCTTCTACTTTGTCGCCGTTAGCAAAACGCGCTTCTATACCTAGTCTTTTGAATTGGACTTTGAATTGATTGTAAGTTCCGCCGTATAAGAATGAAGTAGAGACAAAGTTATCACCTGCTTGAAGGATATTGGTTAATGCAAGGAATTGAGCGGCTTGCCCTGAAGATACAGCTAATGCGGCTACTCCCCCTTCTAATGCTGCGATTCGTTTCTCTAATACATCGGTTGTAGGATTCATAATTCGGGTATAAATATTCCCAAATTCCTTTAAACCAAATAAATTGGCTGCATGCTCACTGCTATCAAAAAGATAACTAGTGGTTTGGTAAATAGGTACTGCCCTTGATTTTGTTGTTGGGTCTACCTCCTGACCTGCATGGAGTTGCAAGGTTTCAAATCGTAAGTTTAAAGAATGATTACTCATAAGTTTTTAATTTTTATTTAGACTGATTTTAATATTTAGATTGAATAAAATATGTAAGTTTTAAAAAGGTTTTAAATGTAAGATTTATGCATCAATTCTGAAGAGAAATGATGAAAAATTAAAGCACAAAAATGAATGGAAATAAAAAATTACAGATTTAACAACAACAGTAGGAACTACACCAAAAACGATGTTTTAACATATATTGTTCCTGAAAATTGAAAGAAATTATAGAAATTTGCTCATTTGTCAGTAAATTGTACTGATTAAGTTGTTGATTTTGAAGAATTTTGTTTACTACTTTTGCCATAACTTTAAAAATTATCTTTCTCTTGTTAAAGAGCAGGAATTGGCACCTTGTATTTCAACAGGTTGCCGATGGGTCATAGAGCCTGTTCTCTCACCATCTCTTGATAATTTCACTACTCCGTTAGAGAAGTAATCAAATCACGATGCAAATATAAAGAATAAAAAAATGGTTTGTCAAGATATGTAAGATTTATTTTTGTTAATTATTTGAAAATCAGATTATAATTTTTTTTATATGATGTAAGAAATTATATATTCTAAGAATTAAAAATGAGAATTCAAAAATTGGGTAAAATTTTCTGCATCGTTTTTCAATAAGCCATTCTGAGAAATCCAATTTTGATTAATGAGTTTAAAATTTTCATAATATTCATCAAGTTTTTCTAAAACTTGGAAAATTGTTTTTGTTAAATTATCTGAAGTAAAAGGATGGACAATCATTCCATTAACTTCATTCTCAATTACTTCAAGATTTCCAGGAATATTATTGACAATAGGAATAGCCCCCACATATCTACCTTCGGCAAGAGCAGCGGAATAACCATCATAAATTGGGGCTGAAATAAATATCTTAGTCTTTTTCCATAAAACAGCCATTTCATCTCTCGTGATTTGTGATTTTATACACTTAAAATTTGTAAATTTTGCTTCTAAAATATCAATTTGTTTCTGCAATTTTGGAGGTAATGGATAACCCGATGACAACATAACAAATTGAAAATTATTAAATTGTGATACTAATTGGGTAAAGCTGTTTAAAATAATGTCTGCTTGATAAATAGGCATTAAACCTCTCGGGCTTAAAATGATTGGATATTCAGTATGTATTCCCAATTTTTTAAAGGTATATGAAAATTCATTTTCTGAAATGGTATGAAAAATTTCTTCTTCTACACCCCAACGTTGTAATAAGAGTTTCTGAAAAGGTACATTAAAGTATTTTATTAGAGCATCTATCAATGTTTGGTTATCAGCAGTAATAAAATTAGCCTTATTTAAAACCTTCTGAACCATTTTTTTATGATATTTTTTTAGAAGAAAGTTTTTCATTTGATAAAAAAAATGATGATTTTGAGTTAAATTTTTCCATTGACGATAATTAAGCTCAGGAATAACATTATTAGGCAAATATTCAAAAACATCAGCGCCCATTGCAGCAGGTATTATGGGTTGAAATTCTGACCAGATTCCCCAGACTCCGTAAGGTGTCAAATGCAAAGGATGAAGAATATCAATTTTTTCAGATTTTAAGGCTTCTTTTAGTCGGTTCTTAGAAAAATAAAAATCTCCATAACTCCAAGATTTTTTGTTTTTATTCAAATGAATGCAATGAATATCATTGATTTTAAAGTTTTCTAAACTAAAAATGGTAACTTGATTTCCTGCTTTTTTTAATGCTTTTGCCCATTTTTGGCAATGAAAATTGGAAGGTTGGGACAAAATACCAATATGCATCACTCTACTCTACTCTATCGGAAATTGTGTATTTCTTTTCACTTTTACTCCTTGAATAATATGCCTTTGATGATGGTAAGTCATAATTTGAATACAAGAACTTAAATTATATCTTAAAATCCATAAAGCGGGTGAGCTTAAATAAATTTGATTCAAATCAAGTCCTTGAAATTTTAGAAAATAAGTTTTTAAATCTTCTATTCTTACTAAATAAAGATTTAAAATTTCTTCTTTTTTTAGAGAAGATTCACTATTCACTTGAAACTTTTTGGGAGCTGGAATTTTTGAACTATTTTGAGGATTGACTCCATTGATTAACCATTTCCCTAACCAACTAAATTTAACTTCTTTATCCTCTGAATTTTTTGAATATTTATGGAGAATCAATTCAAAAGGTTCATCATATTGAGAATCAGAAATAATCATGTGTTCCAAGCACTGTAATATACTCCAAGATTTAGGTTTAGGTTTCCAATTAAGCTGTTTCTCAGATAAATAACCAAATTCTTCTTGAATGGTATCAGGAATTTTATCCAAATCGTTGATACAATTTTTTATAAGCTCGGAGTACTTCATTTTGCAAATTTAAGTTATTCTTTCGTTATTCAAAATAACATTTGAGAATGATGAAGAAATATTTAAGGCTACCCTAAAATGAGTAATTTTAACCTACAGGATGCTTCTTATCAATGGGTATTTTTTTCATCATATCCTACCTATATTAAAACAAAATAATTCTTTTTTTCCTCTTTTTTTAGGCAATAAAATAAAATTTTTTTATAATGTTTTAGCAAAACCATAAAATAAATTACCAATCATCAAGCTAGTTGTTAGCAAATGAACAGGTTGAGCATAAGCAGGAAACTCAAAATATTGAAATAAAATACCAGTTAAAAGTAAAATAAAAACACCTGAAATTTGGATAATAGAATGAACTTTTAAATTTGTATTTCTTAACTTATAAAAGAAGTAAAAAGATGCTATAAGTACAATCCAAGAGAATGATCTATGAATAATAAAAACGCTATCAACAGAAGCAAGCCACTGATGGCGATTTTGATACATCATTTTTTTCATAGTTACATCTATTTGCTCCCGCACCAAAACCCCGAGAATCATCTGAATAAACATTAAAATCAATAAAGCTAAAAAAAGCTTGTTATAAGAATTTTTGGGAAAATCTAAAGATGAAACAACCGCAGATATCAATGCACCAAGAATAACCATAGCGATAATCATGTGATAAGTAATCATGTGAGGAGTTAAATTGGTATAAACCACTTTAGCACCAAGCCAACCTTGAAATAAAAGCAAAATAAAAGCAAAGATTGTAAAATAAAATGATTTTGGAAATTCATTACGAATCTTAAAACTCCAAAAAAACATTATCAAAACCACTAAACCACTAAATGCTCCCACCAAACGATTGACATATTCTGTCCAAGTTTTAATGGGATTAAAGGGTTCTACATATACTTTACCATTATCACTGAATAAAATTTGATAGTTTTCAGGTAATTGAGAGATATCGGTAGGAGGAATCCAAAGACCAAAACACTTAGGCCAATCAGGGCAACCCATACCAGCTCCTGTTCCTCTCACAACAGCACCAGCTAAAATTACTAAATAGATTATAACTATTGAAGCGACCCCCCAGAAAAGGAATCGCTTCAAATTTTTAATTTTATTCATTCAAAAACAATTAACTATGATGTGTTACTGTTTCTTTAACTTCTGAATTTTCTAAATCTTCTTCACCAAGAGTTTCCTCTTCCCAATATTTTCTACCAGCTTTTAAATCTTCATCAGAAATATGTTGAGGAAGATAATCTACATGTACTTCAGGATCTTCTTTAGAATAATCATAAGGCCATCTATAAACCGTAGGGAGTTCTCCAGGCCAATTGCCATGAATATGCTCAACGGGTGCTGTCCATTCTAAAGTATTAGATTTCCATGGATTTTGAGGTGCTTTTTTGCCTAAGAAAATGGAAGCAACAAAATTATATAAGAAAATAAATTGTGCCAAGAAACCAATAATTGCAAAGATTGTAATTAGCACGTTAATATCCAACCATTGACTAGTAAAATCAAATTGAGTAAAAGCATAGTATCTTCTTGGTACACCTGCTAAACCTAAAAAGTGCATAGGAACAAATACACCATAAACACTTATAAATGTTAACCAGAAATGTATATAACCAAGCTGCTTGTTCATCATTCTTCCAAACATTCTAGGGAACCAATGGTAAACTCCACAATACATACCGAAAATAGCTGCAGAGCCCATTACAACGTGGAAGTGAGCAACTACAAAATAAGTATTATGTAATTCAATATCTAAAGCTGCATTACCTAAGAATAAACCCGTTAATCCACCAGAAATAAACAAAGACACCAAACCAATACCAAATAGCATTGCAACAGTATATTGAAGATTACCTTTCCAAATGGTTGCTAAGTAGTTAAATACTTTTACAGCAGAAGGAACTGCAATTACTAAAGTAGCCATCATAAATGCAGTACCCAAAAATGGATTCATACCTGTCATAAACATGTGATGCCCCCAAACAATTAAAGATAAGAACGTAATACCAATTAATGAACCAATCATTGCTCTATAACCAAAAATAGGCTTTCTTGCATTGGTTGAAATCACTTCAGAAGTAATACCAAAAGCTGGCATAATTACAATGTAAACCTCAGGGTGACCTAAGAACCAGAATAAATGTTGAAAAAGTATTGGGCTACCACCTGCATTCGGTAAAGCTTCACCAGCTAAATAAATCTCTGATAAATAAAAACTTGTTCCAAAACTTCTATCAAAAATTAATAAAACAACAGCGGAAACTAAAACGGGGAAAGATAAAATTCCTAAGATTGCAGTTATAAAGAAAGCCCAAATAGTTAACGGCATACGGGTCATGGACATACCTTTAGTTCTCATGTTTATAACTGTAGCTACATAATTTAAACTACCCATTAATGAACTAGCAACGAATAGCACTATACTTACTAGCCAAAGAGTCATACCTAATCCCGAGCCGGGCATAGATTTAGGTAAAGCACTTAAAGGAGGATAAACTGTCCAACCAGGACCAGCAGGACCCGTTTCAACAAATAATGAAGCAAACATGATTACACTTGATAAAAAGAAAAACCAATATGAAAGCATGTTTAGAAACGGTGAAGCCATGTCCCTTGCACCAATTTGTAATGGAATTAATAGATTAGAGAAGGTTCCACTTAAACCAGCAGTTAAAACGAAAAATACCATCAAAGTACCGTGTATAGTAACAGCAGCCATATAAAATGCGGGATCCATTCTTCCATCTTTTGCCCATTTTCCAATAAACAATTCTAACCAAGGAAGAGGTGTTTCAGGCCATGCTAGTTGTAAACGAAATATTACGGATAAAAATCCTCCAACAAAACCCATTATGATACCCGTTATTAAAAACTGACGTGCAATCATTTTATGGTCTGTAGAGAAAATGTATTTAGAGATGAAACTTTGTTCATGATGATGATGATCATCATGGTGACCATGCTCATGACCGTGAAGAACATGAGCTTGAGTTTCGTGTGCTGTATTTATTGTATCTGACATAAATTTATGAATTTGAGGTTTTATAAACTACTTAAGTCTTTTTTCATTTCTTTTTCTTTCTCTTTTTGCTCTTCATCTAATTGAGCAATTTTTTCTTCAGTAAAAGTTGGTTTTTGTTTTTCTAACCATTCTTTATATTCTTCTTTTGTATGAACAACAATGATAAGTCTCATATTGTAGTGAGCAGAACCACATAATTGAGAACAAGCAACTTCATAATTAAAATTAGGTTTATTCAATTGTTTTCTCATTTCTTCAGTAGTTTTATTGGGTGTAACCAAAAAATGAGTAGGCATGCCTGGTACTGCATAAATATGAGCTTTTAATTGAGGGGTATAAAAACCATGTAATACATCTTTTGAGCGAATTTGGAAATTAATGGGAGTGCCTACAGGGATATGTATTTCTTTATCCGCTAAAACTATATCATCAGCAGCAGCTTTTTCTTTATAATTAACCCCTAAAGAATTAGCACCACCAATTTTTCTATAATCAGCACCAGCCAAAATATTATCTTTTCCTGAATGGCGAACAGTCCATTGGAATTGCTCAGCAACTACTTCTATATTAATAGTTTCTTTTGGAGCTTCATCATGAACACCTACCCAAACAATAGCACCCCAAAACACTAAAACTGCCATACCAATAGCAGGTACTAAAGTCCAGATTTTTTCTAATTTATCGTTATCTGCATAGTGTAATGCAACTTTCTTTTTCCAAAAAGGTGTTTTATCTTCAGTTTGACCTTTATATTGGTAAGAAAACACAAACAACAAAGCTTGAGTAATAATAAAAACGATACCTGTCATTAAAGCGGTAGTCATAAAAATAGGATCAATTTTATCAGCATGTTCAGAAGCTGAGTAATTCAAATATTGACCACTATGATGGAAAAACTCGTAGAATATACCGCCTAAAAGTAAAAGACCAAAAACGGGCATCAATGAACCATTAATAGAATTAGATTTCCATTTAGGAAACAATTGAAAGTTTGTAACTTTAGATACTAAAGCAATCACTGTAAAAGTTAATACAGCAACTACTGCTAATAAAAGTTTTAACCAAGAAATCATAGAATTGATTTCTTCTTTGGTACCATCATGAATACCAGCACCTTGGCTCACTCTTTTTAGGGTTTCAGAACCGATAACATCTTCTGCTAACAACAAACTTGGAGTAATCATAGCAATTAATACTGCTATAAAAATCCATTTTGTGTTAAATTGAAGTCCTTTTATATATTTCATAACTGCAAATTATCAAATGTTAAGCGACAAAATTAAAATGAAAACAACATTAGTTCAAAATTAGTTCAAAAAAAATTTACTTTTTTTCATTTAATTGTTGAATTATACTTGGTAATTTCTGAATAGCAGCAAGTTCTCTAAGATATTGCATACGTTCTTTTGCTACAAATCCTAAGTAAATCTTACCCGGTTCTAATGAAGACATCACACCCGATTTAGCCATTAAAACTGCTCCTTTGCCTATTGTAATATCCGATGGAACTCCACTCTGACCCCATAATATTACATCATCTTCAATATTTACGCATCCCGCAACTCCAACTTGAGCAGCAATTAAACATCTTTTTCCAATTATTGTGTCATGACCTATTTGAACCAAATTATCAATTTTGGTATGTTCTCCAATAATAGTATCTGATGTAACTCCTTTATCAATGGTTGTATTTGCACCAATTTCTACAAAATCTTCCAATATTACACCACCTTTTGAAAGCATTCTCTCCCTACCCCAATCTCTTTTCTTATAATAAAAACCTTCTGAACCAATCACACTATTACTTTGAATAATTACATGCTTTCCTATTTTTACATTATCATAAATGGTGGTGTTGGGATAAATAATAGAATAATCTCCAATAGTAACATTATGACCAATACAAACATTAGAACCAATTTCAACATGTTGCCCAACTTTTACATTACGACCAAAGGTAACATTTTTACCTAATAGAACGGTATCATGAAGTTTAGGTTTTTTTATCAATGTAGTAGGAACTCGGGGAGAAAATTCTTCTAAAATAAGATTAAAATCTCTGAAAGGGTCATCAGAAATAATTAGACCTTTTCCATCAGGAGGGGCAACTTCTTTATTAATGATAATAGTGGTAGCAGCAGATTCTAATGCTTTTTTATAGTATTTCTCAACATCAACAAAAGTAATATCACCGGGTTCTACTCTGTGAATTTCGTTAATACCATCAATTTTATGTTTTGGGTCTCCTATAAATGTCGCTTTGAGTAAAGACGCCATTTTAGAAAGTTTTACAGGTTTTTCAAATTTCATAAGATATTGAATTTTATGTTTTTAGAACTTATTTTTAAACATCATAGAACCCACTGGTTTGGGATTCTTTGTTCTATATTTTGCACTTGATTTTGAATGGTAAGGGTTTATTACTTCTCCGTTTACCATAAAATAAATAATTTGCCCAATAGGCATTCCCGCATAAACACGAACAGGTCTAGTTACAGAAATTTCTAAAGTCCAATGATTGCAAAAGCCTACATCTCCTTTACCAGCCGTTGCATGTATATCGATTCCTAGCCTTCCTACACTACTTTTTCCTTCTAAAAAAGGCACAAATTCATGAGTTTCAGTATATTCAATTGTAGATCCTAAATATAACTCTCCGGGTTGTAATATAAAACCTTCTTCACCAATTTCCAATTCAATAAGTTCATTTTCAATTTTGGAATCTAAAACAGCATTTTTATAAATTGCTAAATATTTACTTAAATGAACATCATAACTATTGCTTCCTAAGCATTCTTTTTGAAAAGGTTCAATTACAATTGTACCTTTTTGAATTTGTTCTAATATTTCTTTATCCGATAGAATCATAAATCAGAAGCAATTTTTTGAATAATGGGATTAGGTTGAATTTTTTGATATAATTGCTCAAAAAAAGAAACTGTTTTTTCTTTTTCTTTGATAATAATTTTTTCTTCTACTGGAGGCAAAAGTTCGGGTTCCACTACTTCAAAACTTTCAATTTTTTCTAATTGAGCATTCAAAAATAATTTAAGTTGAGATAAAATATCTTTTTTTCGGAAGTTGAGTTCTCTTATCTCTTTGTCTAATTCTTCCATTTTAGATTTAGCGTTCTGAATTAAACTTTGAGCTTTTTGTTCAGCATTATTAATGACTAACTCAGCATCTTTTTTTGCATTTTCTAATGTAGATTTAGAAGTTTCTTCTGCTTGTTTTAAGGTTTTATGCATCATTCCTTCTAGCTCTTGGTAGCTACTCAGTGCAGATTTCGCTTTTTCTAATTCTACCTTTAAATTTTGATTTTCTTGCAACATTGAATCCCATTCGGAAGCCAAAGAACCTAAGAAGTTATCCACTTCCTCTACAGTATAACCTCTAAAAGATTTTGAAAACGTAGCTCTTCTGATTTCAATGGGAGTGATCACAAATTATAAAATTTCTCGTTGCAAAAATAATGTATTTTTATGGAACAAAAAAAATTTTGTAACTTTACCCCTATAAATCCAGTCCGTCATATTGATAGAATTCTCTTTCCAATTATATCGCCTTGGTGTGCGGTTTTCCCCTGCGAGTTTTAATTTTTCTTTGCTTATTAGTGGTTGTTTGTGAGGTTGATACATCTGTTTATAATGGAGCACGTTCCCAATCACTGTCAATAAATTTCTTGCCACTGCAATTAATTCCTTTTTGCGGGATTTGCGAACACAAAGCCGTAGAAACATTTCTATTATACTGGGGAGCCTTCTATACTAACGGGTTCGTTACTCTCTATCTTAAATCCTACAATTCTTCACAATATTTTTATACATTCAATCGTTTATGGAAAAAATCTTTTCAATTCGTATCGCAAAATTTATTAATTTAGCGGTTTGAAAAATTTAGGTTTTTCAATAATCATCAATTTTAATTCTATAAAAAATTGAAACGCGTCATTTATTTATCAGGAATAGGGGTATTTTTATTATTGTTTTTTGCTCATATCGATAAAACTTTGAAGGGAAAAGACTTCAGAGTATGGGAAAAGAGTTTTCGTTTTTTTGACGAGGACAGTAATGCAAGAAAAAGAAATTTAAGTCACAAAAGAAAAGACCATCTAGGGGATATTACCAACAAACCCGATGAATCTCCTATTTATATTAAACAACCATCTAACGTAGAAACGGTTATTGAATTAGCTCCCGATTTGTCTGGATACTATGTATATGAAAAAGTAGGAGGCAAAAATGTGAAGCCTCCAACCTTTATTCCTATGGATGAGTTTGAAAAGTGGTATGCAGAAAAAAAACAAAGAGAATACTTTCGAGAGAAATCACAGAATACATCGGGTGGTCAAATTGTAGGTTCATTAGTGCCTAAATTAAATATTAATAGCAGCCTTTTTAAGGATATTTTTGGTTCAGGGGTAGTGGATATTAAACCTAATGGTTCAGTTTTACTAGATTTTGCAGTAAGAACGAACCGTATGAAAAACCCTAACCTTTCTTTAAGACAGCAAAGAAATACGAGTTTTAATTTTGACCAACAAATACAATTAAACGTTGTAGGGAAAATTGGAGAAAAGTTAAAATTAAATACAAACTGGGATACCAAATCACAATTCAACTTTGAAAACCGTTTTAAAATTGGTTATCAAGGAATGGAAGATGATATCGTAAAATCCGTAGAAGCAGGGAATGTAAGCTTACCATTGAAAGGTTCGTTAATATCTGGTGGGCAAAATTTATTTGGTATTAAAGTAGGTATGCAATTCGGACCTTTGTTTGTTACCACTATTGCATCACAACAAAAAGGAAAAACTACGGAAATCGTTGCGAAAGGTGGTGCTCAACAAAGCCAATTTGAAAAGAAAGCAGGTGAATATGATGAACAAAGGCATTTCTTTTTGTCTCATTATTTTCGTTCTAGATATGAAGAGGCTTTAGCAAATCTACCTGTTATAGCATCTCCAATTAATATTACTCGTGTAGAAGTTTGGGTAACCAATCGTTCTAATTCAGCAATGACCAATAATAGAACCGCTGTAGGTTTTGTGGATTTGGCTGAAAATGATACTGCAAGAGGTGGAGTGTTTTATAACCCCAATATTTTAGCAACTTTTAAACCCAATTCTTTAGCTGATAATGGTGCCAATATTCTTTATGACAATATCAAAGATGACGACGAGGTAAGAGAAAGAAATACTTCCGTTACTACCTTAGAAAATCGTTATTCCTTGAAGAACGGTGAAGATTTTGAACTCATAGAAAATATGAAAAGATTAAGCGAAACCGAATATACTTTTCATCCCCAATTAGGGTATATCTCCTTAAATTCACGTTTACAACAAAATGATGTTCTGTTTGTTGCTTATGAATACACGGTTGCTGGTTCTCAACAGGTTTTTAGAGTGGGTGAATTTTCTTTAGATAAACCTTCTAATCCCAAAAATTCTAATGTTTTACTTTTGAAAATGTTAAAGCCTTCGGCTGTGCGTCCTGTATTGAATAATAAACCTTATCCTACTTGGGATTTGATGATGAAAAACATTTACAGCATTGGAGGTTTCAATTTAAAACCTGATAATTTCCGATTGGATATTGTTTATGAATCCACTGATGGTACAGGGGATATTAATTATTTGCCTACTTCTGATGTAAAAAATATTCCGTTAATTCAAGTTTTTAATTTAGATAAATTACGTAACAACAATGAGTTAGGTGCAGATAACCTATTTGATTTTATCAATAACATTACCATTATCCCTAATAAAGGTTTGATTATTTTCCCTGTATTAGAGCCTTTTGGTAGCCACTTAGAAAAAAAATTTAATGGAAATTTGGCGGATATTCAGCAATATTCTTTTGCTCCTCTTTACAGAAAAACACAAGTTGATGCAATTCAATTTTACCCTCAATTGAACCGTTTTAAATTTAAAGGGACTTACCAATCTGCAATGGGTTCAGAAATCAATTTGAATGCAGTTCAAATTGCTCCGGGTAGTATTAAAGTAACCTCTGGTGGTGCACAATTAACTGAAAATGTTGATTATACAGTTGATTATAATGTTGGTAAAGTCAATATCATTAATCCAGGTATTTTAACTTCTGGTCAAGAAATTAGAGTAACCTTTGAAACCAATACACTTTTTAATATAGACCAAAAAACTATGGTCGGTACACGTTTGGATTATAGAGTAAGTAAAGATATTCAATTAGGAGGTACAATTTTACACCTCAACGAAAGACCCCTCATCAATAAAATCAATATGAACGAGGAACCTCTTTCTAATACCATCTGGGGAGTAGATGCCGCTATCAAAAAAGACTCTCGTTTTATTACTACACTCCTTGATAAACTCCCTTTAATTAATACCAAAGAAACTTCAAGTATTACATTCAATGGAGAATTTGCCCAAATGATCCCCGGGCACCCCAGACAAATCGGTAACAAAGAAGAAAAAGGAATATCTTATATTGATGACTTTGAGGGAACTCGCTCCGTCGTTGATATGATGGGTGAAATTGAATGGAAAATTGCTTCAAAACCTTATAGTTTAAGCCCTGATAATGATACTGCTACAAGTGAGTTGGCTTCTGGTTATAGACGTGCTAAATTAGCTTGGTATAGAATTGACCCCGTTTATTATGACCAACCCAAAGAATTTGGATATGACAATCAGTCCCCTTCCTTAAATGACCATTACGCACGTCGTGTTACACCGAATGAAGTATTCAAAAAAATTACTACCACCGCAGGTACCAATGTGTTAAGAACATTAGATATTCGTTATTTCCCTGACCAAAGGGGCTTTTATAACTATCAAGTGAATTCTGCTAAAGTAGGACCCAATGGTAGATTTTTAAATCCTAAAGAAAATTGGGCTGGTATTATGCGTAGAACTTCAGGGAATACCGATTTTGAGGCTGCCAACTTTGAATTTATAGAATTTTGGGTTATGGACCCTTTTATTAAAAATCCTAACCATACTGGCGTGGATATGTACTTTAATTTAGGGAAAATTTCTGAAGATGTTCTAAATGATAATAGACGCGCTTATGAAAATGGTTTAGGGCTTGGTAACCAATCTCAAACCTTTTGGGGTAACGTTCCCGATATTAATATGCCTACAAATGCATTCGATAATAGCCAAGATTTAAGAAAAGTGCAAGACGTAGGTTTAGATGGTTTAGCAGATACAGAAGAAAGAACCTATAGACAAGAATTTTTAACCCAAATTCAAAATACAGTAACTGACCCCACAGCCTTCAATACACTTCAACAAGACCCTAGTACCGATAATTATCAATTTCATAGAGATTTGCCTCAAGGGACTTTTCTACCAGAACGTTATTTAAATCACAATGGGCAAGATGGCAATTCCCCTATTAATGCTCCCGGAGAAACAGTATCAAAAGCCGCTACAGTAATTCCTGATATTGAAGACTTAAATTTAGATGGTACATTAAATACCACAGAATCCTATTACGAATATAAAATTCGTTTACAACCTAACCAAATGAACATTGGACAGAATTATATTGTGGACAAAGTGGTTAGTGAAGTGAAATTAGAAAATGGAAGAACAGAAAATGTAACTTGGTATCAATTTCGTTTACCTTTAAGGGTAGGAACTCCCATTAATGGCATACAAAATTTTAAAGCTATTGATTTTATCAGAATGTATTTTACCAATGCAACGGAAGAAACTTTTTTAAGATTTGCACGTTTACAGTTGGTCGCAACTCAATGGAGAAGTTTTAGAGAATATTTAGGTCCTGATGGTCCAACTACTTTACCAGAACCCGATCCTAATAGTACTTTTTTTGAAATTGGTACCATTAATATTGAAGATAATGGAGATCGTTATGTTATGCCTCCAAGAATCCAAAGACAAGCTGTACCCGGAGCAATTGGTACAGGAATATTACAAAATGAACAATCCTTAGTTTTAAGAACTTGTAACTTACAAGAAGGTGATGCTCGTGGTTCTTTCAAAATAGTAAATTTTGATATGAGGAACTACAAAAATCTAAAAATGTGGATCCATGCGATTCCAAATTTTGCAGGTTCTGTACCTCCAAATTTTAATAATTGCGGCGAATTAAAAGTATTTTTAAGACTTGGTACAGATTTAACCAATAACTATTATGAATATGAAATGCCCGTCTGTCCTTCTAATCCTAATTCTACTGACCAAATGGAAGTATGGAAAAATGAAATGATAGTAAGTCTTAGCCAATTAAATTTAACCAAACAAAAAAGAAATGACCTCTTCAATCAAGGCTTAATTACTTATAACGATTTGTACTCGTATTTTAATGAACTTGGGCATAAAATCACGGTGATTGGTAACCCTCAGTTGAGTAATGTAAAAAGTATTATGGTGGGAGTTAGAAATCCAGAAGATAATGGATTGCCTCAATGCGTAGAAGTTTGGGTAAATGAATTACGAGCCACCGATTTTGATGAGTTTCCTGGGTATGCCGCTAATGGTAGAATGAATCTAAAATTAGCAGATATTGCTAACATTTCCCTTTCTGGTCAAAGAATGACTCCCGGTTTTGGTTCTATAGAAAAAAAATTAAATGAACGTACTCGTGAGGATTTAAAACAATATGACATTACTGGAAATGTGCAATTAGGCAAAATTATCCCTAAAAAGATTGGTATTGATTTACCCTTGTATTTTACTTATGGGGAACGTTTAGTAACCCCGCAATTTAACCCTTTAGACCCTGACATCAAAGCAAAAGATGCAATAGCAGCTCAACCCACTGAAAACCGTAAAACAGAACTTCAACAAGCTTTTGAAGATTATACTCAAAATCGTAGTATTTCTTTAAATAATGTCCGAAAACTCAAAGCACAAGGCAAAAAGAAAACACATTTGTGGGATATCTCTAATTTTACAGGTACTTTTGGTTATACCGAACAGTTCCATAGAAGCTCTACTATCAGCAATCGCACCAATAAGCAATGGATAGCTGGGCTAGATTATACTTACAATTTTCAAAGTAAACCCTTTGAACCCTTTAAAGGTGCTAAAAAGAAAAATATCATCACGGCTTTTAATATAAATTTCTTACCGAAAACAATTTCTGTTCGTGTAGATGCAAATAGAAAATATGAAGAAAATCAATTAAGGACACTTTTAGGACGAGCCCCTATTGCACCTACTTATAACCAAAATTTCCTAGTGAATAGAACTTATAATATTCAATGGGATTTATTTAAAAGTCTAGGAATTAATTATTCTGCTACCAATCAAGCAAGAGTAGATGAACCCCAAGGACCTATTGATACTCAAGAGAAAAAAGATAGTCTATGGAGTAACTTTTTTAGTTATGGTAAAGACCCTGCGAATAACCGTTTTAGAACCATCAATATGGGTCGTAACTTACAGTTTCAACAAAATTTGAACATACAGTACCGTTTACCTTTTAGTTACATTAAGCCATTAAATTGGATTACTACTACCACGAGCTACCAAGCTACTTATCTATGGCAAACAGCCGCTATCCAAAATCAATCCTTAGGAAATACGGTTTCTAATTCCCGTAACGTTCAGGTAAATAGCCAATTAAATATGGCTCAACTCTATAAAAAGTTCCCTTTTATTCAAAAATGGTTAAAACCTATCCCTAAAAAAAATATTATTTCTAAATCCGATTCTTCAAGAAAAGAAGATGATGATGCCTATGTGGGGCTTGCAAGAATTGGTAAGTTTATTGGAAACATGATTTTTAGTATTCAAACCATTGATGTAAATTATACCAGAAATCAACAAACTCTTTTACCCGGTTATATGCCTCAAACAGACAATTTTGGATTGGATTTTGGTTATAGAGATTCTCTAGGCAGAAGCCATTTGGCTCCTGGATTGCCTTTTGTGTTAGGCTATCAACCTAAAAATCCTAAAGATTTTCTAGAGCAAATGGCTCAACAAGGATTTTTATCTAATGACCCTCGTCTAGCTCAAAAGTTTTTATATACAGATAATCAACAACTTACAGCAAGAACCGCTTTTTCTGTATTTAAAGGTTTTAAAGTCAATGTTACATTAAATCGCTCACAATCAGAAAATTATTCTCAATTGTATTCAAGACCTGAAGCAGGGGCTGAGTTTACACATTCCAATGAAATTATGAATGGTAACTATAGTTCCTCATTTATCGGCTTAAAAACCATTTTTAACTCCAATAAAGCGTTTGTAAACTTTGATAATTATAGAAGAACGATATCTAGAAGATTAAGCCAAGCGAATCCAAGATATGGTACTTTAGGATCTTTAGCAACAGAAACTAGCAGAGGGTTTTATAATGGATATAATGGAAATGCTCAAGACGTATTAATCCCTGCATTTTTAGCGGCTTATAGTGGCAAAAATCCTGAAAGAGTGAAACTTTCTCCTTTTGGTAATATTCCTTTACCCAACTGGGATGTAAATTATAATGGTTTATCGGATTTAGATTTCTTAAAAGATATTTTTAAAACCGTTACCTTAACTCATGCTTATAGAAGTACTTATTCTTTGAATTATATGTCAAATATTTCAGCAATTGACAGTGATAGAGATGGCTTTGCAGAAAATACTTTTGATAACGGTGTTGGGGAAGATATTTTCGGGAATCCATTACAATTGCAAAACTTTTATTCTGTTTACAATATTCAAGCAATTACGATTACAGAAGCATTTGCTCCTTTAATAGGTTTAAATTTTGCTTGGAAAAATGGATTAACCACAACAGTAGATTTCAAAAAATCTCGTAATTTAACTTTTAATGTAGGGGCATTGCAAGTGAGTGAAATGATTAATAATGAATTAACATTGAATTTCAATTGGCGAAAAGAAGGCTTACAGTCTCCTATCAATTTATTTGGTAAAGAGTTGAATTTAAAAAACAACATTACTTTCCGTTTTGAGGTTACATTTAGAGGAATAAAATCACAAAATAGACGTTTAGATGCAACAACACCCCCAGAACCCACTGGTGGGAATAATTCGTTCACTATTAAACCTTCAATTGATTATATGTTAAATACGCGTTTAACTGCAAGAGCTTACTACGAATATAATCGTAACAGACCTGTATTAAATACTTCTTTTCCCTCTTCATTTAGTGCATTTGGAGTACAATTTAGATTTAGTTTGAATTAAAAACATGTTAAAAGTAGAACACTTATCCAAAATATATGGCAATCAAGTTGCTGTCAATCAGTTAAATTTTGAAATTCAGAAAGGTGAAATTGTAGGTTTTTTAGGACCTAATGGAGCAGGAAAATCATCTACCATGAAAATGATTACCTGCTTTTTACCACCCTCTTCCGGTAATGTAATCGTAGATGGACAATATTCAATTTTAGACCATCCCCTAGAAGTAAAAAAGAGAATTGGATATTTACCCGAACACAACCCCCTTTATACAGATATGTATATTAAAGAATTCTTGTTATTTGTGGCAAATATTTATCAAATTCCTAAGAAAGAACAAGAAAAAAGAGTGCATGAAATGATAGAAATTACAGGGCTGGCACCAGAAAAACATAAAAAAATTGGGCAGTTATCTAAAGGCTATAGGCAAAGAGTAGGCTTGGCTCAGGCACTTATCCATGACCCTGAAATCTTAATTTTAGATGAACCTACTACCGGATTAGACCCCAACCAAATTGTTGAAATTAGAAATTTAATCATGGAATTAGGAAAATCTAAAACCATAGTTTTTTCTTCTCATATTTTATCGGAAGTTGAAGCCATTGCAGATAGAATTATGATTATTCATAAAGGAAATTTGTTAGTAGATGATACTAAAGATAATTTGCAAAATCAAGCAAAATCTGAAAATATTTATCGTTTAGAAGTCGAAAAAGAAGGTTTAAACCTTGAAAATATAAAATTATTGGAAGGTTTTATTTCTTTAAATAAAGTTTCAGAAACTGAATTTTTTCTCAAATCTGATAAAAATTTAGATCTGAGAAAAGCTCTTTTTGAACTTTGTAACCAGCAAGAAAATCCTATTTTATCTTTGAATAAAGAAAGCATGAGTTTAGAAGCCATCTTTAAAAAAATGACTAACAATTAAATAAGGGAAAAGAATTTTTATTTTTTTTGTTTGTTATTCAAATAAAAGCATTATTTTTGCGGCACTTAAAAAAAAAATAAAAGGTGACAAAGGCAGATATTATTAACGAAATAGCAAAGAAAACTGGGTTAGATAAAAGTGATGTAACTAACACTGTTGAGGCATTTATTAGAGTAATGAAAAACTCAATGACCGAAGGTGAAAATGTTTATATCAGAGGCTTTGGTAGCTTTATCATAAAAAAAAGAGCCAAAAAAATTGCTAGAATTATTTCTCAAGACAAACCCATTGTTATTGATGAACATTATATTCCTAGTTTTAAACCAGCTAAAATTTTCGTTAACAGAGTAAAGGAAAGTTCTAAAGTTAAAGAAAAATACGTTGCTCAAGAAGAAAAAAAAGATAAAAGAAAAACTAAAAAGTAATTTCTAATGAACAATTCAATAAACTTTCATACAAAACATTTTGTAGTGATAGTATTATCACTCATAGTTTTTATGGGCTTATTGTTTGTGGATAGAACTTCACTTAAAACTTCTAAATCTAATGTAGTTCAAAATGTTTCCGATAACAGAAACTCTAATCCAACCTTAGGTCCTGTGGAAGAAACTACTCAAAAAGAATTTGAACAATTAGAAAATAAATTAAAAAACGAAGATTTACCTTCCAAGAAATTAGATATTCTCAACCAGTTGGTAAGCTTAGCAT
>CAZBPK010000099.1:0-2417 GCA_964493765.1 uncultured Bacteroidia bacterium
GAATGCACAAAAATGGCTCTATGAAAGCATGAGTGATAGTGTAAATGATGCGATAAATAAAGTGAATTTAAATGGATTACAAAATCCTTTTGTAGTAGCAGTAGCCATAGAGATATTAAAACCTGATTATAGTGTATACCCCGTAAATTAGTATATAAAAAATGAAGTTTCTTATTGTTTTTTACTTAATTTTATTTTTTAACATTTCATTTGTTTTCTCCCAGAATATTTTCTGGGAGAAAGTGATTTATCCTGATACTTTGAGTAGTATTATTTCTTATGGAATTTCAGAGGGAAATGAAATATATCTTTCAGAAGGTAATGGACCCATCGGGAATTCTTTTTTAGGAACCTCATTTTTCCAAATACCCCAATATAGGTTTCTTAAACTTAATAAACTAAATGGTAATTTATTACAAAAAACTCGCTATTTTGATTGTGAAATGGGTTTGTTTTTAGTGGATGAAGATACTTTTTATGCCATTAATAGGAAAAATGGTTTATTTAACTTATCCAAAATTTATTTAGATACCCTTTTAAATAACTATTCATTTTCTAGTGTTACTAACTATCCTGGTTTTGTTTTTTTTACTGATAGTTGTATTGGCTTATTAGCTTCTGATACGACCAGAAATTTATCGTATTTTCAGTGGAATAAAGACTTAAATTTGATAAATAGAGTGATTATAAATTACGATTCTATCAACCAAGTAGGGTTATATTATGGTTATTATGACCCTCCATTAGTAGGCTTAACTAAACTACATTTTAGTCAAAAGAGTAAGAAATATTGGTTTAGTGGAAGACTTCATCAGATTATATTGGATTCAATGTTTAAACCTATCCAAGTAACAATGGCAAATACTTATAGAACATACAGTTTGTTTGATGTTAAAATGAATTCTAATTATGATATATCCTGTTTTAATACAAGTTCAACAGTGGAATTAGAAAATGGCTCAATTATAACTGCGTGCTGTCAAACTAGGACTTATTTAGTAGGTTCTGAAAGAAGATATAGAATGCGTATTACAAAATGGAATGAAGATTATGATATTATTGATTCCTTGGAAGTTAGCTATGACTCCAATTATACAAGTTATCCCATAATTTCTGAAAAATCTATTTCATATAAAGGTAATCCCAAAGAAATATATGTATCTTATACTTACGATAGTTTGTATTCTATGCTGGAAAAAACTATGGTTATTGTTGCGAAAATAGATAGTAATTTGAATTTGCACTGGCAGAAAGCATTTACTCACCCAGTTTACCGTTTTATGTCATGGGGAATAGAGGCATTAGAAGGAGGTGGAGCTGTTATTTACGGAGGTTTATTAGAAAATCCTACCAATCCACCGTCGCCTATTTTTTCAGCAGGTTATATCATTCGCATAGATTCATCAGGTTCTATATCTTCCACATCTGATCCTTTGATGCAAATTTATAAAGATTATGTAATGTATCCCAATCCTGCAAAAGATTATGTCTGGTTTCAATCACAAAAGCCTAATCAACTTATTTCCATCAGGATTTACGATATTCACGGAAAATTAATGTATCAAAAAGAGAAATTTCAAGAAGAACAAATAAATATTAGTGAATGGAGTAAAGGAATGTATTTTTATCAAATAGAGTGTGAAAACAGAGTAAGTAACGGAAAAATATTGAAGGAATAAAGAAAATTTTGGGCTTCTCTTAGTTTCAGAAAACCATTTTTTTGTGCATAGCGACAAGGCAAGCCTTGTCGCTTCTTTTCTTCCCAGGGTTCACCCTTACAAGAAATTAATTTCATGAATTTTATACCTTCAATTCTTTTTTGTAAGAAAATAAAACTTTTTGTTCAATTTTTTTTTATTTTTGCAGGTTAGAAAAATATAGTAATGAAGTTAAGGTTAAGTTTAGGATTAATAGGTCTAATATTTTTAATTGGATGTAATGGAAATGTCCAAAATTATGAAAGTTCTCAAAAGGAACCCCAAGTTGGGGATTGGGTTGTATTGCAAATTTCTAGTGATCCTCAGGGTTTTCATCCAACCAATACTACTGACGCAACCTCCCAAGAACTACAAAAATATGTTTACCAAACCCTATTGTACCAAAATTTAAAGGATTTTCAGTTATATCCTATGCTTGCAAAATCCTTACCTGAAGTTTCAAAAGATGGTTTATCCATTACTTTTGAATTAAGAAACGACGCTTTTTGGGATAATGGGCAACCCATAACAGGTAATGATGTTGAATTTACTTTTAAAGTGATTAAAAATCCTAAAGTTAATTGCCAAAAAACTCGAGTTTATTTTGAGTTTTTAGAAAATATAAATGTAGATAAAGAAAATCCTTACAAAATAACATTTACAGCAAATCAAAGGTATTTCCGCTCTGTTTATGATATTTCTCAGATTCCAATAATACCC
>CAZBPK010000100.1:0-1989 GCA_964493765.1 uncultured Bacteroidia bacterium
CATATCAAAATGAACAAAATAAATTTTATTTTCCGTAGTTGTTAATCTTACATATTCTTTTTTAGGAGGGATACTTAATGTTGGATTTCCATTGTGATATTTCTCTAAAACAGGTTTTAATTTAACAAAATCTCTTGGACCGTAATATAAAATTTTATGGGGGTAATTGGTAAGTTGTTGAACCATGTTGATAAGTTCTGCGGAGGTAGTTTTTTCTAAATCTGAATTCGTTAAAGCGGTTAAAAAGGGGCTTTTGTTTCCATAAATTGCCCAGTTATACATTGCACTTCTAAAAATAAAATTCTTGTTTAACTTATTATCCTGACGTTTTTTTAACTCATCAGCAATCATATTTTTTAATACTTCTTCATTGGCAACACAATTTTTTAATAAATTCTCAAATAACTGAACTCCTTGTTCAAACGACTCATCTAATCCGCTCAAACTTACATAAACTTGGTCTTCAGAAGCAAATACATTAAATTGACAACCCAATTTATAAAACTCTTTTGCTATATTCTCGGCAGTTTGATTTTTTGTTCCAAGATATTTTAAATAATTTACAGCTAAACGAATTTTGGGTAGATTTTCAGTACCAAAAGGTAAAATATAATACAAATTGAAAAGTTGGTTTTCTTTGTTTAGTACAGAATGAACTTTAATTTTTTGGAAATCATTAAAGATTATGTCTTTTTGGAAATCTAAAAACAAAGGTTTGATACTTGGCGTTTTCATATTTTCTATTTTTTGTAAGAAGGGAGATTTATCATCTCTATTTAAAGCAACAGGAGTAATTGGGGGTTTTTCTACTTTGACTACTTCCATTTTAGGTCCCACTTTTTTCATCACCATTACATAATTCTCCCCAAAATATTGATTAGCAATTTTGATAATTTGTTCTTTGGTGATTTTACGCATCTCTTTAAGCTGATTGATGGTTTCGTACCAGTTCTGCTCTTGAGTAAAGGCACTCATCAAAGTATAAAAACGAGAACGATTTTCTTCAGCTTCTTTAATTTTGTCAATTTCCATATTTTTGATAATGGCAGAAACCAAGCTGTAATCAAAATCTCCTTTTTTCACTTTTTCTATTGATTCCAACAATAATTTTCCTACTTCTTCTAGGGATTGTCCTTTTCTGGGTTTACCACTTAAATAAAACATTCCGTAATCTTTCATTTCATAGACTGAAGAGCCAGCCGATAAAACTTTTTGTTTTTTGTTTAGGTCTAAATCTATAATTCCTACGGAAGAATTACTCAAAATCATATCAATCAATTGAATGGTTAACATGTCTTTGTGATTCACTCCGGGGATTCTGTATCCAATATAGATACTTTCTTCACTGGGTCCAGTAATCGTTTTGACTATAGGTTTTTGAATAGGTTGTTCAGGTTGGAAAGTGTAGGGTTTAACGGGTTTGGATTTCATATAAGAAAATGATTTTTCTACTTTTGCAACTGCTTCGTCAGGGTCAAAATCACCACAAAGTATAACAGCCATATTGTTAGGAACATAGTAATGATTAAAATATTCCATAATTTTAACTAAGGAAGGATTTTTTAAGTGTTCTACAGTACCAATAGTAGTTTGAGTACCATAAGCGTGGTTTTTAAAGAGTTCTGATAACAAGGTTTCAAAGATTTTTCGATTATCGTTATCTAAAGAAATATTTTTTTCTTCATAGACGGCTTCAAGTTCTGTATGAAACAACCTCATAATTGGTTTTCTATATCTTTCAGCTTCAAAAGTAAGCCATCTATCTAATTCATTGGAAGGGATATCGTTAATATAAACGGTCTGTTCAACAGAAGTAAAAGCGTTTGTACCCTCTGCTCCGATAGTAGCACACATTTTATCAAATTCATTAGGAATTGCAAATTCAGCGGCTAAACTAGAAACCGAATCAATTTGTTTATAAATAGCTTTTCTTAAATTTTCGTCTTTGGTTTGATTATATTTTTCATAAAGAGCGAAAATTTGGTCTAA
>CAZBPK010000101.1:0-30686 GCA_964493765.1 uncultured Bacteroidia bacterium
GCTAAAGTTTTTCTATTTAATTGAATATTAGCTAATTTAAGTTTATGAACTAAAGTTGAATAGTTTAAACCTAATTGTCTTGCGCCAGCGTTAATTCTTTGAATCCAAAGTTTTCTGAAATTTCTTTTTTTCAGTTTTCTACCAGTGTAAGAATATTTTAAACTTTTTTCAACTTGGTTTTTTGCTACTGTCCAGACATTTTTTTTACGTCCGAAATATCCTTTTGCTAATTTAAGGATTCTTTTTCTTCTTTTTCTTGATGCTACGTGATTTACTGATCTCATTTTTTTAAATTTTTGTGCTATATAAGCGGTCTAATAAAAATTGTTTAAACTCTTAAAATGCTTTACGGCTACAAATAAAACAGTTTATTAAAGATTTAATAAAAGTTTTACTCTTGGCATTTCAGTTTCGTTAATATAAGCAGTATGCGTTAATTGTCTTTTCGCTTTTTTACTGCGTTTTCTTAAATTATGGCGTTTAAAACTATGTTTACATTTTACTTTACCGCCACCTGTTACTTGCATTCTTTTTGATGCACCTGAATGTGTTTTAATTCCCATCTCTACCTCAAAATTGAGTTTGCAAAATTACGGTAATTTTTTGAAAAGCCCAAAATTTTTTTTAAATATTTACCTATAAAAAAAAGCACTTATCTAAATTATAAATTAGATTGAGTGCTTTTTTAAATTAAGAAGTCGAAGTGGCAGGATTCGAACCTGCGACCCCCTGCTCCCAAAGCAGGTGCGCTAGCCAGCTGCGCTACACCTCGATAAGTTCTTGCGGAGGGTGTGGGACTCGAACCCACGGACCGATTACTCGGTCACGGTTTAGCAAACCGCTCCTTTAACCGCTCAGGCAACCCTCCTAAAAAAAGTGTTTGCAAAATTAATATCTTTTTATTTCTTTACCAAAAAAAAATCTAATTTTTTATTTAGCCTTTTGATTATCAAAGATTTTAATTAATCCATTATCAACCAAATTCTATTTCTACATCATCAGATAAAGGGTGGCATTGGCAAGTTAAAACATATCCTTGTTTCATTTCTTCGTCAGATAACCCTTCACGTTCAATCAAATGAACAGTACCAGAATGTAGCAATGCTCTACATGTACTACATGAACCTTCTTGGCATGCATAAGGAGGATCTAAATTTGCTTGAATAGCAGATTCTAATAGAGTTTGTCCAGCTTTTACTGTTAAAGTATGAGGCATACCATCTAATACCACTTTTACTTGATGGGTTTGATATTGAATATTATCCGCATCAATTGATTCTTTAAAACCCTCAATTTCTTTTGTAGCACCAAAAGATTCTGTAAAGATATTTTCTTTTGGATATTTTAGTTTTTCAAGAAGTTGCTTGGAAGTTTCCATCATTCCAGAAGGTCCGCATAAATATACAGATGATTCTAAATTATGTCTAACGATTACTTCTTTGATAAGTTTTGAAGTATCATCATTACCAATTCTACCAGTTAAACCTCTCCAATCTCCAATGGGATTTTCTAAAATATGATATACAGTAAAGCGGTCTTTATGTTTATTTTGAAGGTTATCAATCCATTTACCAAAAATGATAGATTCTTCATCACGATTGGCATAAATTAAGGTAACAAAAGCGAAATGTTCTTCCGTTAAAACTGTCCTTAATATGGAAAAAATGGGAGTAATTCCGCTACCACCTGCAATTAAAATATAATGATGTAAACGGTTGGGTTCTGTTTCTACACAAAAACGACCATTTGGAGGCATGACTTCTACTGTATCACCTTTATGCCATGACTGATTGACAAAATTGGACACCAATCCGTTTTGAACTTTTTTAATACAAACTTGTAAATCTTTATCTAGTGTTGGTGAAGAACATAATGAATAAGCTCTTCTATGCTGTTCACCTTGAATAAACAACTTAAAAGTTAAATATTGCCCTGCTTTATAATCAAAGTTATTACCCTCTGGCTTTTCAAATGTTACTACAACCGCTTCAGATGTTTCTGGTTGTATATCTTTAATTTTTAGAGAATGAAATTTCATATGACTTTATGATTTTTGATGGCAAAGTTAAGAAAAATTTAACCTATTCATAAAAAATTGAAAAAGGTGCATAGTAAAAAATTAATTGGAGTTAGGTATTTTACAGATTAAAACAGGTTTAAAACTCGCACAAATAATTTCTTCAGAAACAGAACCATTTAACATTAATGATAATCCTTTTCTTCCATGAGTTGCCAAAACAATTAAATCAATATTATAGTCCAAGGCATAGTCTAAAACCCCTTTTTCTACTTCATAATCACTATAAATTTCAAAATCTAAACGATAAGGAATTTGTTCATGAACAGTATTTTGAAAAGTTAAATATTCTCTTGAAGATAAAAAATCAGAGGGGGTATTAATTTTTACAATTTTAATTTCTGACTGAAAAAATTCTAAATAAGGCAAAAGAGTATGAAAAGCTAGAATGGAAGCAGGTGAAGCATCAGTAAAAAATGTAGCCCTTTTAAATTGAACTTTCGGAATTTTTCTCGGAACCACCAAAATGGGAATAGGTGTATTTTGTAAAATTTTCGTAGCTTCAGTACCCAAAATCATTTTGTCTAGATGGTCTTTTTGTTTAACAACCATTAAAACCAAATCAATTTTTTCTTTTGTAACATACTGGCTAAGGGAAACACCTACCGGCTGATTGGATTCTAACCAAACGGTTTTTATATTTAAACCTTGAAGTTCTGAATGAGATTTTAAGGAATCTAAAAGTTCTTGGTTATTTAATTTGAGTTCTTCTTGCTTTGTCCAAAAAGAGGGTTGCCATACATGTAAAAATATAAACTCTGTTTCATCTTTAGGAAAAAGTTTAAGATAAGGAAATACATTAAAATTCTCAGGACTTAAATCTAAAGGTACGACCACTTTTTTCATGCTACAAATATAAAACCATTTTATAATAAAACGCTGAAACGATAAATATTTGATTGACTTTAATAACTTTTGGTATTGAAAAAGTATTTGACTTATTCAAGGTTTAATTGAATATTGATTTTAAGTTTTCCATAAAATCCGGATTATTTTTAATATAATTGGCTGAAATGGCAACAAAGGAGGGATTGTTTAATGAGGGTTTTCCATAAAATAACCTATCTAAATTTTGAGTAATGATAGTACCACCAGAAGCAATTAAAATGGAATCCGCTGGAGCAATATCCCATTCAGAAGTTTCTCCAAATCGTAAATATATATCTGCTTGATTAGTGGCTAACTTACAAATTTTTAAACTACTTCCCATCTGAACTTTTTGAGTTACTCCTAACTGTTTTAGTATTCTCTCTTCTTTTCCAGTAAAATGATTTCTGCTTATTAATGCAATTACCTCTTGATGAGGTTTACTATTTAATTCTTGGACAATTCCATTTTTTTCAAAAGTAATACCATAGTCTTTACCACCAAAGTAAAGTTCCTTGTAAATCGGAGAATAAACCATACCCCAAACAGGAAATCCTTTTTCTACATAACCAATATTTAAAGTAAAATCTCCCGTTTTATTCACAAACTCCTTAGTTCCATCAATGGGGTCAATTAACCAAAAATTTTCAGGTGTTTTTACATTACGTGATATTTTAACTTCTTCAGAAACAATAAAATCATTAGGAAATACATTTTTTATGGCTCTTGTTAAAATTTCATTAGCTTTTATATCTGCTTCAGTAAGAGGACTTTTGTCGTCTTTATAATTTACTTCAAAGGGTTTTTGGTAAATCTCTAAAACTATATCAGTAGCATAATAAAATTTTTCTTTAAAAAACTTGATGATGTTAGGAGTAATTTTCATTGGATATTTAACAAAAATTTCAATAGTTGTTTCCAATCATAAATCCTAAAAACAAAGAAAAGAAGAATTGAGGATTATAGGTTGTATCCATAATTGGTGGTCTTTGAGAGAAAACGTCAGCTTGCATACCTGTATAAATACCACGAATAAGAAAATTTTCATGACCTAAATCCAAAGAGGAATGTAATTTTAATCTAAATCCTGGTAAAAATTTGATACGATCAAAACCTTGAAAAAAATCAGATTCTCCAACAATATCATTAATGCTATATTTGGAAGAGCTATATTGATCTACATCAATTCTTGAAAAGCGAGCATTAATTACTTCTACAAAATAGGGTTTTAAAATTGCAAAAGCAAAGCCACCACTAATACCCATTTTTAAACTTACGTGGTTAATAGCTCCTTTGGGTATCATATTCCATTGTTGTCCATAAGTTAAACCTAAATTATAGCAATAATGAGTTTTTCCGTAAATATAGGCTTTTCCACCTTGGTCTCTATAAATAGAAGGATTTCTAGACTCATTTTTGTTTTTTAAAGAAGCGATGTCCAATTTAAAAATATGATCTCTATTTTCAGAAGCTCTAAAAGTTTGGTGAATATCAAAACCCCAGCCAAAGGTATAAAAATGAATCCCCAAAGCGGTGCTTTTGGTATAAGGTTTTAAATTTTCTTCTTGTGCAATTATCAATGAAAAACAATGCAAAAATGTCAATAAAAAAAAAGGAATTTTCATAGTAAAAAAATTAAAAATCCATATCAATTTCAAAATCTTCATCAGCTTCTTCATTACCCACCAATTCAGGTTCAATATTTTCTAAACCAATGTATTCAAAATCAGCAATAGAACCAACAATCATAAAAATTTCTTTCCCATTAGAAACTAAAAAAGCATCATTTGGTTCATAACCCTCACGATAATTAAACTGAATTTTAAAAATATTGTCTTTTAACAACTTTAGAATATCTTCATCATCAAAATTTAGTTGATAAATGCTGTTAACATTCAAAGATAAATAATCTTCAATAGATGCGGGTTGGGAAAGCTCAATTTTTTGGTCAAAAGACGAAGAAATTTTAGAAAGAGGATTTCCTTGAAAATCAAATGCTAGTAAATCATTACGTGAAAAAGCAATACCATCTTCAGTTAAAATATTTTGACCAGAAGCACCTTTTGGAATAATGGCTAAACCATCATCAGTTAAGGAAGCAAATTCACATTCTGAATCATCAGAAGCAAAATATTTAGTTAAAGTATAACCATAAATTTTTTTTCTTTCAATTTTTGTGGGTTCTAATTGATACTCTTTATTTTGATGAACAAAGGTTAATGCTTTTGCCATAAACGCAAATATAGATAAATTTTTGATATTCACTTTCAAAAAATTGTTGTTAATCTTTTAAAATCAAAAAAATCAAGTAAAATAAATCAAAATACTTTTCAAGAATAGAAAAGAATTTTTAATTTTGCGTTTTATTTGAAAAATTATCCATGCAAAATACCCAATTTAATATCAATCAAGAGCTTGCCAAATTATGGAATCATAAAAAGATTATTGCTATTTTTACATTAGCAGCAGGTATTTTGGTTGCATTATACACTTTACTTTTAGAAGATGAATATTCTTCTAATGCTGTTTTTATTCCCCCCAATTTTAGTGATGTAAAGTCTATGACTTATACCAAAGCAAGGCCCTTGTCTGTCGGTGCTGGTGGTGATATGGATATAGAAAGAATGATTACCATTTTGGGAGCTGATAATGTGAATGCAAGAATTATTAAAAAGTTTAATCTTTATAAGCATTATGATATTGATACAACAGATATTAAAGCAGCTTCTAAACAAATGGCTTCTAAATTGAGTGATAATGCCAAAATTTCTACTATGAAATATACAGCTGTTCAAATTGTGGTTTTTGATAAAGACCCAAAAATGGCAAGGGATATTGCAGCTGAATTTTTGGTAATTGCGGATTCTATAATTGAATCTATTGCTAAAAGAAAACAAAATCTACAAACTTTAAATGAAAACATTCTTCAAATTACAGAACAAAGACAAAAATTAATTGACAGTTTAAAATATTATCGTAAAAACTATAAAATTTACCACTTTGATAATATGTCTGATGCTATTGCTAACCAATTAGCACCTAAAATGAATGACCCACAATTTGCTGAACTTTACGATAAAGTTTATGGTTTAGAAATTAGATTAAACCGTTTAGACGATTTATATAATTTAATGTTAGAAGAAAGAGAGCTGCGTCAAAGACACTTAGAATCAGTGCCCAGTTTAATTGATATAATAAATGAGCCTTCTGTTGCTATAACCAAAGCAAGGCCTCAAAGGATGGTGATTGTTTTAAGTTCTATGTTTTTAGCATTTATTATTGTTTGTTTGTATGTAATTTTTAAAGAACAAGAACAAGTTTACGTTATTTAATTCTGTATGAATGCTTCCTTTAGTTTTGATGAAGAGTTTGATTATGTAGTAATAGGAAGCGGTTTTGGTGGTTCTGTTTCTGCTATGAGGCTAGCAGAAAAAGGTTATAAAGTTTTAGTAATTGAAAAAGGTAAAAAATGGAATAATGATGATTTTCCTAAATCCAATTGGAATGTAAAAAAATTTATTTGGCTCCCATTACTAAAACTTTTTGGTTTTCAACAACTTACATTCTTTAAGGAAGTTTTTGTTCTCAGTGGTGTTGGATGGGGTGGTGGTTCTTTAGTATATGCCAATACTCACATGATACCCGATAAAAAGGTATTCCAAGACCACAATTGGTTACCCAAAGTTCATTGGGAAAAAGATTTTTTTCCTTTTTATGAATTAGCAAAAAAAATGCTAGGAACTACTCCTTATCCCAAAGAGGAAATTGAAGATCAATTTTTAAAACAAGTTGCTAAAGATTTAGGAAAAGAAGATACTTATCATCAAGTTCCTGTAGGTGTTTATTTTGGAGACAATCAAAATGAAAAAGATCCTTATTTTAAGGGTTTAGGTCCTTCTAGGAAAGGGTGTACGCTTTGTGCTGGCTGCATGGTGGGTTGTAGGTTTAGTGCAAAAAATACTTTAGATAAAAATTATCTTCATTTTGCTGAATATTACGGTGCAAAATTTTTGATTGAACAAAAAGTTTTTAAAATTGAGTTTGATGAACAAAATCAAAAATATACCATTCATACAAAAGGTTCTGTAAATCCTAAAAAAACTCACCAAATCAAAGCCCATGGGATTGTTTTCAGTGCGGGGGTTTTAGGAACCATGGAAATACTACTTTCACAAAAATATCATTATAAAACACTTCCCAATTTATCAGAAAGATTAGGAGAACAAATCAGAACCAATTCTGAAATGATTGCAGGTGTTGCGTGCACTGAAAAAAAAGTTAATAATGGGGTAGCAATTACATCGGTTTTTAATGCAGATGAAAATACACATATAGAAGTAGTGAAATATCCTGATGGGTCAGGATTAATGGGAAGGCTAGGGGTTTTGGCTACAGGAAATGGTTCTCCTATTGTTAGAACTGCTAAACTTATTGGTAATATCATAACAAAACCTATTTCTTTTATCAAAACCTTTTTCAATTTAACTGGTGCCTCTAATACAGTTATTTTATTGATTATGCAATCTTTAGATAGTTCCTTAAAAATGAAATGGAAAAAAAGTTTTTGGGGTAATATTTATTTAGAAAGCTCTGATGGAAAAAAAATTCCTTCTTATATTGAATCAGGGCAAAAGGTATTATTTGAATACGCCAAAAAAGCAAAAGGTATTCCTATGAATTCTATGCCAGAAGTTTTTTTTGGTATGAGTACAACTGCTCATATTTTAGGTGGTGTTCCGATGGGTGAAAATCCTGAAAGTGGAGTAGTAAATGAAAACTTTCAAGTACATAACTATCCTAATATGTATATTTTAGATGGTTCTATTATACAAACCAATCTGGGAGTTAATCCCAGTTTAACAATTACTGCTTTGTCAGAATTTGCAATGTCTAAAATTCCTGATCATCCTCAAAATAAAAATATTAAGTTAGAAAGTCTATTAAATTCCATGCCATGAAATTAGAAGATGCTATTCAACAAAAAAAATTTCGGTCAATTCAACAAAAAACCTATGTTAATTTACTTTATACTTATTATTGGCTTACAGATAAAGCAAGAGTTGTTTTTAAAAAATTTGATATTACGCCACAACAATATAACGTTTTGAGGATACTCAGAGGAAGTTACCCAAGCCCTTTATCTCCTATTCAGATTCGGGAAAGAATGTTAGATAAAATGTCCGATACATCAAGATTGGTAACACGTTTATTAAAAAAGGAATTAGTATCAAAAAGTATATCAGCAAAAGATAAACGCTTTGCAGATGTTTTAATTTCAGAAAAAGGTCTTGATTTATTAAGTCAAATGGAAATTATTGAAAAAGATATTGATAATTTTTTTGGTGCATTAACAAATGAAGAATTAGAATATTTGAATGAGTGCTTAGATAAAATGAAAGCCTAACCCAATTAAAGAACAAAAAAAGAGCTTTTTATAAAAAGCTCTTTTTTTGTTCAAGGAGTCATGTTAAATTATTAATTATTTTTTATCATCTTTAACTTCTTCATATTCAACTTCTTCATAATCAGAATTTGCAGAATTGTTAGAAGTATTTGTATTATTTTGAGGGTTTTGGCTTGCATTAGCGTACATCTCCTGAGTAGCAACTTGCCAAGCTGCATTTAGCTGTTGAATTAAATCATTTATAGAATTTATATCTCTATTTTTATGAGCCTCTTTTAATTGAGAAACTAGCGTTTCAATTTTAGATTTATTATTAACAGAAAGTTTTTCTCCAAATTCTGAAAGTTGTTTTTCGGAAGTGAAAATTAAGGAATCAGCATCATTTAAAGTCTGAGCTTCTTTTGCTTTTTTCTCATCTTCAGCAGCAAATTGCTGAGCTTCATTTTTCATTCTTTGAATTTCTGCATCACTTAAACCACTAGAAGCCTCAATTCTAATTTTTTGTTCTTTACCTGTAGTTTTTTCTTTTGCACTTACATTTAAGATACCGTTAGCGTCAATATCAAAAGTAACTTCAATTTGAGGAACACCTCTTGCAGCCATAGGAATACCATCTAAGTGGAAGCGTCCTAAGGATTTATTATCTGCTGCCATTTTTCTTTCTCCTTGAAGCACATGAATTTCTACGGAAGGTTGGTTATCAGAAGCGGTTGTATAAGTTTGTGTTTTTCTTACGGGGATAGAGGTATTGGCTTCAATAAGCACATTAAAAATTCCACCAAGAGTTTCGATACCTAAAGAAAGCGGAGTAACATCTACTAAAACAACTCCTTTAACATCTCCAGCTAAAACACCTCCTTGAACAGCTGCACCCAGAGCAACTACCTCATCAGGATTTACAGAACGATTAGGAGCTTTACCAAAAAATTCTTGAACCAATTGTTGAACCTTAGGAATACGAGTAGAACCTCCTACTAACAAAACTTCGTCTATATCAGAAGCTTTTAATTTTGCATCATCTAATGCTTTTTTGCAAGGTTCTAGCATTTTCTTGAAAAGAGAATCTGAAAGTTGTTCAAATTTTGAACGGGTTAAAGTCATTTGTAAGTTTTTGGGAGCAACAGGGTCTAATACAATATAAGGTAGGTTAATTTCAACTTGAGTTTGACTAGAAAGTTCAATTTTAGCATTTTCAGCAGCTTCTTTTAATCTTTGTAATGCACGGGGGTCTTTTCTTAGATCTACACCTTCTTGTTTTTGGAATTCATCCGCTAACCAATTAATAATCGCTTGGTCAAAATCATCACCTCCTAAATGGGTATCTCCATTGGTAGATAATACCTCAAACAAACCACCACCTAATTCTAGTATGGAAATATCAAAAGTACCGCCACCCAAATCAAAAACCGCAATTTTAGAATCTTTATTTTTTTTGTCTATACCATAAGCTAAAGCTGCAGCAGTAGGTTCATTGACAATTCTTGCAACTTTTAAGCCTGCAATTTCTCCCGCTTCTTTAGTAGCTTGTCTTTGAGCATCATTAAAATATGCAGGCACAGTAATAACTGCTTCTTTTACCTCTTCTCCTAAATAATCTTCAGCAGCTTTTTTTAGTTTTTGCAAAATCATTGCAGAAATTTCTTGAGGAGAAAATAATCTATCATTAATAGAAACTCTACAAGTATCATTATCACCTTTTACTACCTTATAAGGTACCATACTAATATCTTTGCCAGATTCTTGAAATTTTCTACCCATGAATCTTTTAACAGAAAATATAGTATTATGAGGATATACAATGGCTTGTCTTTTTGCTTGCTCGCCTACTTTTCTTTCATTATCATTTGAAAATGCAACAACGGAGGGAGTAGTTCTTTTACCTTCTTGGTTTACAATGACCACTGGCTCTCCACCTTCCATTACTGCAACTACTGAGTTGGTTGTACCTAAATCAATTCCAATAATTTTTGCCATAACTTTCTTTTTTATTTTTCATTACTTTTACAATGCTAGTGCCATTTAATTACAATAAGTCATTTTGACATAATATTGAAATATTGGCAGTTTTATTGCAACCAATAACTTCAAATTGGCAGATGTAAAGTAATTTTAACAGATCCTGGGCAAATTATGAAATGAAATTAAAACTTTAAAAATTCCTATTTGCATAACAGAAATTTTTTATTTTTGTGGTGAAAAAAAATTTAAAAAATGAAGTTGTTTGTTATTATTGTTTTATCAGTATTTTACTTTGTAGCGTGTCAAAGTAATAATCATTCTAATCAAATGCATTCTACAGAGAATAATTCCAATAAACCAGTTTTAGGTAAGGATTTAGTTTGTGGTATGGATGTAACAGATAGTACTTATGTAGCCGATTATGAAGGAAAAACTTACTTTTTTTGTGCAGAACATTGTAAAGAAGAATTTCAAAAAGAGCCTCAAAAATATTTAAGTAAAAAATAATTTAAAAAATCATATTACCATGAAAAGTATTTCAGTTCATTTCTTAACACTCATTTTGAGTTTTGTATTGTTTACAGCATGTAAAAAAACTGTTGAAGGAGAAAAAAATGCCTTTGATAGAAATGTTCAAACGTTAAATCAAATGTCAGCAAAATATCCTGGATTTTCTGATATTATGAAAGAAGAATTAAACAAGGCAAAGCAAATTTTTGAATCAGCTTCATCTATAAGCGATGAAAAAGCAAGAATTGAGAAAATGTCAGAAGCAAATAATGTTTTTTATAATGGAATATCTGGAACATTAAATCGCTATGAAAATAATGTGAGTAGTCTTCAAAATTCTATTCGTCATTTAGGAGATAAGTCTATAGATGCAAATGATAGACAAGGGTTAAGAGTAGATATGGCAATAAATAATGCTCAAAACACGATGAATAATGCAAATACTCGTCTAATGAATGCTAAACCTACTGATTACGCTTCTGCATTAGCAGTTGTAAATCAATCTCTTCAAGAAATTGATATGCAATATGATAATTTAAGAAGAATAGAACAAAGTTTAGAGAAATCTAATCAGGCTCAAAATAATCAAGATAGCTTAAAAAATAATCAAAATACTGGTGGTGGAAACAATGTAGATAATACGCCCAAAGTGGAAATGGTAAAATGTAAATATTGTGCTCAATCTTATGATAAATTGGCAAATAAATCATGCCCGGGTTGTGGTGCAGTAAATTAAAACAAAAACATTTTACAATGAACCCCCAATTAAGACCTAATTGGGGATTTTTAATTTTATTAAAAATTTGTAAAATCTACTTATGTTGAAAAAGTTCCATGAAATTTAAAAAATTTGATTGAATGGTCTAATTCATAAAAAATAATTTACAAATTCCTTGAATTAGGGTAGCTTTATTGATAAAAATCAAAAAAAATTGTTAAATGTAGTTGTTTAAAAAAAATTTTGTTTTATATTTGCAAAAAAATTAAGAGATGCGAGATCAAATCATCAGTGCTTACAAAGACATATTATTAAAAGGCATAGAAAGTGTTAATACTTATACTGTATCAAAAGCAGCGGGAATAAGCGAAAAAGATTTTTACAAATATTTTAGTTCAATTGATGCAGTAGGTAGAGCAATTTGGGCAGAACTATTTGATAAAGTTCAAGAAGAGCTTAATCAATCAGAAGTTTACAAAGAATATAGTTCTAGAGAAAAAATGCTAGCTTACTTCTTTACTTTTTTTGATGTAGCATTACCAGAGAAAGCATTTATGCTAAAAACTTATTTTAAACCAAGCATTATTGAAGAATATAGAAAAAATTATAGAGATTTTGTTGCACATTTGGTTGAAGAAGGTATTGAAAAACAAGAAATCAAAGAAAGATTTACCATTAGCAATTATTATCCTGATGCAGTTTGGTTATTACATATAAGGCTTTTACATTTTTGGTTACATGATGATTCTGAAAACCATATTGACACTGAGAAAGCAATAGAAGTGTTCTCAAAAGTACCTTTAGAATTAATGGGCGAAAACTTATTTGATAGTTTATTTGATTCTCTTAAATTTACCTTTGAACGTTTCAACTTAGATAAAGTTAAAATTTTTTAATTCAATAATTAAATTACTATGGCAGACGATAAACTACCCACTGGTAAAATTGAACGTGCTTCAAAATTTTTGAAAACTGGCTTAAAAGTTGGTTTTAATTACGCAAAACATTATACAAAAAAAGCATTTACAGAAGTTTCTGATGAAGAATTAGAAAAAGAAAATGCAAAAGAACTTTTTGAAAGTTTTGCTTCTTTAAAAGGATCGGCTTTAAAAGTTGCTCAAATGTTATCACAAGATAGCATGAATTTGTCTCATAATTTTACAGAACAATTCCAGAAGGCTCAGTATTCTGTTCCTCCAATGAGTGCTCCTATGGCTATTCAAACTTTCAAAAAGTCTGTTGGAGAAAGTCCAGAAAAAGTATTTGATAAATTTAACCCCAATGCTGTTGCTGCTGCATCATTAGGTCAGGTTCATGAAGCTTGGAAAGATGGCAAAAAATTAGCAGTAAAAATCCAATATCCTGGTGTCGCTGATTCCATAAAATCGGACTTAAAACTCATGAAGCCCATAGCTAAACAAATTCTAAAAGTTTCTACTGAAGAGTTGGAACCTTATATGAATGAGTTAGAGTCTAAACTAATTGAAGAAACAAATTACATTCAAGAGGTTTCTAATTCATTAGAATTTAAAAATGCTTGCCAAGAGTTAGAAAATATTGTCTTTCCTAATTACTATAAAGACCTTTGTACTGATAGAGTAATTGTTATGGATTGGTTAGAGGGAATTCACATGAAAGAATTTTTATCTCAGAACCCTTCCCAAGAACAAAAAAACCAGATTGCTCAAAATATATGGAATTTTTATGAATTTCAATTTCATAAAATTAATAAAATTAATGCAGACCCACACCCAGGAAACTTTTTATTTAGACCCGATAATACTATTGGTGTTATAGACTTTGGTTGCACAAAAGAATTTTCTGGTAAAGTTTATGAAGATTATTTTGGTTTGGCTAATTATGATTTATATAACCATCCTGATAAATTAAGACAAGTATTCTTTGATTTAGAAATTTTTAGAGCCAATGATTCTGAGGAAAGAATAGCAGAGCTAATGGATTTATTTGCAGCACTTTCCAAAATGATTGCTAAACCCTATCAACATAAGACTTTCTATTTTGGAGATAAAGATTTTCTTGAAGAAGTTAATCAAATTAGTAAAATTGCCGCTTCAATTGGAGAAATAAGAGGAAAAAAAGATTTTCTTTTTGTGAATCGTACATTTTTTGGTATTTTCTCTTTAATGAAAGAATTAGATGCAACCATTGTAACTGAGTGCAAATACTTACCTTTCCTTAAATACGAATAAAATTTTTAATTAATATTTAATTGGACATAAGGGCTTTTAAAAAAAAGTCCTTTTATTTTTAGTGAATAGTTCAAAGAACATACATTTGTTTGTTAAAATATTACCTAAAAATCAGTATTTTGCAAAATAATCTGCAGTTAATGATTATAAAATTTGTGTAATTGAAAGATTGTATATAAATTTGAATTAAAAATTTGCTAATAAAATTATTTAGAAAATAAGTTTTATAAAAAACCAAAAAGCGGAAAGAAAAGTAATATGACAAAAGTAGCGATAGAGGTAAAAAAAGCATTAAAACACTATTTTGGTTTTGATAGCTTTAGAGGGAAGCAAGAAGAAGTTGTAAACAGTGTGATGAAGGGCAAAGATGTATTTGTTATTATGCCCACAGGAGCTGGTAAATCATTATGTTATCAATTACCAGCAATAGTTAAGGAAGGTACTGCATTAGTAATTTCTCCTTTGATTGCTTTAATGAAAAACCAAGTAGATCACATGCAATCTCTGGGAATTGAAGCTGGTTTTTTAAACTCAAGCCTTTCAAAAGCTGAATACGATAAAGTAAAACAAAAAGCATTAGAGGGTGCTTTAAAGCTTTTGTATGTTGCACCTGAATCCTTAGTAAAAGAAGAATTTGTTGAATTTTTACAACAAATCACTTTATCTTTTGTTGCTGTTGATGAAGCTCACTGTATTTCCGAATGGGGGCATGATTTTAGACCTGAATACCGTAGAATTAGGCAAATCATTGAACAAATTAGCAAAAAAATTCCTATTGTTGCTTTAACTGCTACCGCTACCCCGAAAGTTCAACAAGATATTCAACAAAATCTTAAACTTGATAAAGCAGAGGTTTTTATTTCTTCCTTCAACAGAACCAATTTATATTATGAAATCCGCCCAAAAATTAATGTTGACCAAGAATTAGTTAAATATATTAAACAAAATCATGGTAAATCTGGTATTGTTTATTGCTTGAGTAGAAAAAAAACCGAAGAATTAACCGATTTACTCAAATTAAATAATATCAAAGCTGTTCCTTATCATGCAGGATTAGATAGCGAAACCCGAAGTAAACATCAAGACATGTTTTTGAAAGAAGATGTGCAAGTAGTAGTTGCTACAATTGCTTTTGGTATGGGTATTGATAAACCCGATGTTCGTTTCGTTATTCATTATGACGTTCCTAAAAGCATTGAAGGATATTATCAAGAAACAGGTCGTGCAGGTAGAGATGGATTAGAAGGAAATTGTATATTATTTTATGATTATGATGATATACAAAAATTAGAAAAATTCATGAAAGATAAACCTGTTTCTGAAAGAGAATCTAGCAAATATCTTTTGCAGGAAATGGCTTATTTTTGTGAATCAGGTATTTGCCGTAGAAAATATATTTTGCATTATTTCGGTGAACAATACGAAGAAAAAACTTGTACTGGAATGTGCGATAATTGTAGGCACCCAAAGGATAAAGTTGATGCAACAGACTATATGAAAATGGTGCTTCAATTAGTTCATGATACTGGAGGTAAATTCCCTATTAATTATTTAGTAAATTTATTGATTGGGCAAAAAACTCAGCAAATTCGTGAATTAAAACATGATAAATTAAAACTCTTTGGTTCAGGTTCCAAATTTAAAGATTTTGAATGGAAATCTGTAATCGTTCAACTCATTGTAAATGATTATTTATTAAAAGATATTACCGATTATGGTATTATCAAATTGACTGATAAAGGAAAAGCATGGCTTAAAAAACCAGAAAAAGTACAATTGGTACGTTTTGCCGTTGAAGAAAAATCCGATGAAGAAACCTTAATTGCTGAAGACTTTAAAGCTTATGATGAAGATTTATTTGAAAAATTAAAAAAACTTCGTAAGCAAATTGCTAATTCTAAAAATGTACCTCCTTACGTAATTCTTCAAGACCCTTCTTTGGAAGAAATGGCTTTAAAATATCCTATTACTACCAAAGAATTACAAAATATTAAAGGTGTAGGTGCAGGCCAAGTTCAAAAGTATGGGCAACAATTTTTAGAAGTCATTAAAAGGCATGTTGAAGAAAATGAAATTGAAAGACCCGTTGATTTAGTCGTAAAATCTAGTGGCAAAAATTCTGCTGATAAACTTTTTATTATTCAGCAAATTGATAGAAAAACTCCTTTAGATGAAATTGCTATCATGAAAGGTTGGTCTTTCCAAGAACTTATTCAACAAGTTGAAAATATTATTTATTCAGGTACTAAACTCAATATCAAATATTTTATTGACCAAATTATCGATAAAGATAAACAAGATGAAATTTTAGAATATTTTCAATCGCATGATTCTTTTGATTTAGAAGCAGCTCAAAGAGAACTTGGTGACGACTTTGAGATTGAAGAAATTCAGTTAATGCGTGCAAAATATTATTCAGAAATGGCAAACTAATTTTAAAATTTTAATAATGGAATTAATTGAATATCTCAAACAATTAGACGAAAAATATTATAATGAACAAGATGAAAGCAATGAATTTGCTATCAAAGAATTAAACAAAGTTTATAAATCTGTTCTTAAAGACCCTGAACTTCTTAACGATTTTATGGAAGAAGCTCCATATATTTGTGGAGGTGCTTTTATCCCTTTTCTTTTTTGGATAACCTTAGCCAAATTTTCTAATGACCCCGATACCATTAGACCCCAAATCATTGATTTAATTAAAGCCTTTTGTAAATCTGATTTTAATGAAATTGATGCCCAAGAACTTAAACCTTTAATTATTACTTATTTCGCTATGGAAAAGCGTTTCGAAGTTGATAAACTTAAAACTTACGTAATTGATAAGGCACACCCAAATATCGTTAACTACTTTAATAAACTTTTAACTTTTGTTGATAAAAATAAAGATTCTGTTAAAACATACATAGAAAAATTTAACTTAATCAAAAATCATAATCCTGATTTTGAACTACTTAATTTACCCATTGTTCGTTTAAGAGAAACATTAAAACAAAAATAAATTAACTTTACATTTCAAACTATTTTAAATATATGTCAAAAATATCATTAACCTTAAAGTCTATTGAGTGTCTTAAAACCAATGAAACTGGAAAAGATGAGTTATATTTAATGCTTAACATTAAAGATAATTCAGGTCATTCTGTTGAATTAAAAGAAAAATTCCCTAAAAACGAACATGGTTTCTGGCATTTAGGAGCAGGTGATAAATTAGAATTAGACCAAGTTCTTTTTGAGGGTCAAATCCTTAGAGGTATTACTATAGATTTGCGTTTTATGGAAGAAGATAAAACCGCTGGTACTACTCTTTCTGCTCCTATGGAAGAAATTATAGATGATTTTATCGGTGAGTTTCGTTTCATTGTTGAAAGTACTGGAAAAGTTACTTACGAAGACGTTCGTCATTCTAAATTAAAAGAGAAAGTTCATAAAGATTATTACATATCTGTTTCAGGAAGTGGTGCAGATTATCATCTTTGGATTGAAGTAAAATAAATTTTAATTAAAATTTTACAAAGGGCAGGATATTGCCCTTTTTTTCATTTAGTATGATTATTAATTTGGGCGTGCCCCCTCGCTAACGCTTGGGGTCGGGCTGGCTACGGGTTTCACTTCGTTTCAGCAATCCTTTGGCTGCTCATACTTCGCAGCCAAAGGCAGTGCCAAGCCCTTCGCATCCCTCACGCTTACCCAAGTAGGAACATAAATCACTCTTCCTTATTTTCCTGAACCATCAGCAAATTATATGCTCCATTTTTAACAAAAATTTTACTTTTCCATTTCTCTTCCCATTCTTCTACATAAGTAAATTCTCCTTCTTCTCCTAAAACTTTAACCTTAAATCGTTTATATTGATTTTTTCCAATAGGCATATAAATAAAATGGCTTTCTCCAAATTTTACTACAGATTTACTAGGTATTTTCCAAGAATTTACCTTTGCATTCATAATTTCCGCATTCATATAATAACCAGCCACTAAACCTTCAGTGCTTCCTTCAATATGGCAATCTACCTCTAACATTCTGTTGTCATTAACTTTTTTTCCAATAGAAATAATATTTGCCCAATAAATTTTAGAAGGATTTTCGTTAGAATATACTTTTACTTTTTGTCCCATTTTAAGAGAAGCTATATCTTTTTCATAAACTTGTAAAACCAAATGTATATCCGAAATATCTAGCAATTCCATCATTACATCAGTTGGCTGAACATATTTACCCGTATTAAAGGATATTGCAGAAACATAACCATTCACAGGAGAACGGATTTCAATTTGATTACTTAAATTATTTTCATTAAGTTTTTGAAAATCAATACCTAAAAGTTGTAATTTCTTCTCTAAACTCTTCACCAAAACCTTTTGGCTTTCATAATTCATTTGAAGTTCTTCAAAATTTTTGGTACTTGTAGCTTGAGCATCTTTTAAACTACTTTGACGAGTATAATCTTTGCTCAAAAATTCTAATTTTGCTTTTGCAGATAAATATTCTTGTTGTAATTGAGCATAAGCAGGATCTTGGAGTATTATCAACAATTCGCCTTTTTTTACAGTTTGACCGTGTATAGGATAAATTTTTTGAATATATCCACCAATAGGAACACTTAAAGATATTACATTTTGAGGAGGTAGCTCCAATTTTCCTTTTACAGAAATTCTATTTGAAAAGCTTCCCAAACGCAAACTGTCGGTTTCTATACCTAGTTGTTTAACTTGAACATCTGTTAATTGAATCATTTCTGATGGAGTTTTAGCGGTATCATCTTGAGTTTCTTTAGATGAATTTTGGCAACTCCACAATACCATGATGCTATATAAATATACGATAATTTTTTTCATAAACTTACTGATTTTGATAATAATAACATTGAATAACAGCTTCATTGTACTTTTGAACCGTTTCTAAATAATTCATTTGTGTTTCCACGTATTGTTGTAAAGTCAAAAACATTTCTGTAACAGCAATATCACCATTTTGAAAACGCTTTTGTGTCATTTCTAATAACTGCTTACTTTTAGGCAAAATTTCCTGTTCAAATTTTTGCAAGTTTTGTAAACTTATGTTGTATAAATTCCATGCTTGTAAAAATTCATTTTTTAATTGATATTGAACATTTTGCAAATCGGTTTGAGCGATTTGTTCTTGAATTTTAGCCGCTTTTACATAATTTTTTTGTGCCTGTTGGAAAATGGGAATTCCTATTCCTAATTGAAAATACTGAAATCTTCTACTCAAAGGATAATAAATATCATCGGCACCCACGCCCATAATACTCGTATTATTGTAACCCAATCCCCATTCGGGTAATCGTTTGGCTTGCACTACCTTAGTATAACTTTGATTAGCTTCTGATTGATTTTCATAAATTTTCTTATAGGGGTGCTTTTGTAGAAGATTGGTATCCTGCGAAACAAAATAATCAAATTTGAGTGTCAAATTTTGAGGGATTTTTTTTTGAGGGCTTTGCAGTAACCATTCAAACATTAAACCTGTATTCATTATTTCTAATTCATTTTGTTGAAGAAGAATTTCAAAACGAGATTTTTGTAACTCTAATAACTGTTTTTCGCTTTTGTTGATGTCTCCTTTTTCCCAGCGAATTTGGTAAATCTTGTCAAACTCTATATAAATACTATCCAATTCATGGAATAGCTTTTGTTTTTCTTTTAAAATTACGTAGTACCAATAAGTTTTCAAAACTTGTTTTTTTAGTTCAATTTCTTGTAAATCAAATTGATTAATAGAACCTTGATAAACTTTTTGTAAATATTCTTTTTGACGTAAATAATAAGTTGGAAAAGCAAAGTTTTGGTTAATGCTAACCTTGTTATCCCAATAAATGGAGTTAAATTGTCCTATATCTAAATTGAGCTGAGCTTGGGGAACTTCAAAATAGGTTTTTTGCAAGGTTTGATGATAGTCTTTTTTCAGTGAATAAGATTTTAAAATGGTATGATTTTTCACTGCAGTATCTAAGGCTTGCTGCCAAGTAATAGGGGCTTGACCATAAATCCCAAAATAAGACAAAGTTAAAATACCGATTAAAGAGAGTGTTTTAGGTTTACCATAAGAAAAAGAAAAATGATAAAACATTTTATAAATCAAAGGCAAAAGAAACAATGTTAAAAAAGTTGCAATTAATAGACCTCCAATTACAACAGTTGCCAAAGGTCTTTGAACTTCTGCCCCATTACCTGAGCTTAAAGCCATCGGTAAAAATCCTAAGGAAGCCACCATAGCAGTCATTAAAACAGGTCTTAAACGATGTTTTGAACCTTCTTTTACAATTTCTTCTAAGCTCCAGTGAGGATTTGCTTTTTGTAGTTTTTGAAACTCGCCGATGAGTACAATACCATTTAATACTGCAATTCCAAATAAAGCAATAAATCCTACACCTGCACTGATACTAAAAGGCATATCTCTTAAACTTAAAGATATAATTCCGCCAATAGCAGAAAGGGGTATTACAGAATAAATCATGAATGTTAATTTTAAGGATTGAAAAGCAATAAATAACAAGATTCCGATGATTATTAAAGCTACAGGGACAGCAATTATCAAACGTGCTTTAGCAGTTTCTAAATTTTCATAAGCACCTCCAAAACTTTCCCAATAACCGTTAGGTAATTTTACCTTCTTTTTTAATATTTCTTTTACTTCTTGAACCACACTTTCCACATCACGATTTTGAATATTAAAACCAATAAATATTCTACGTTTACCGTCTTCTCTTTGGATTTGATTTACACTATTTTGAGTAATCACATCAGCTACTAAATGCAAAGGAATGGTATTACCATTAGGCAAAGGAATTAAAAGGTTATGTAATTCTGAAACTTGATTTCTTAAATGGTCATGAATTTTTATCACCAAATCAAAGCGTTTTTCGCCTTCATAAACTACACCTGTATAAAGCCCTGCATAGCAAGTCTGAATATAATCATTTAAAGTTTGAACGGTTAAACCGTATTTTGCTAATTGGTCTCTTTTGAATTGAATAATGATTTGCGGTAAACCTTGTACCTTTTCTACGAATATATCAGTAATTCCTTCAACATTTTTAATATTTTGGGCAATTTTTTCTGCATAAAAAGCCAGAGTATCTAAATTTTCACCATAAATTTTACAAGCTACATCTTGTTTAACTCCGGTCATAAGTTCATTAAAACGCATAGCAACAGGGTATTGAAAACCAAAGGTTACGCCTGGTATATAGGCATTTATGGTATCTTGCATTTTTTGAGCTAATTCATCCCAAGTTTTTGCACTTGTCCATTCAGATTTATCTTTTAAGTTGATAATCATGTCAGCGGCATCTAACGGCATAGGATCAATAGGAATTTCACTACTACCAATTTTTCCAACAATTTTTTGAATTTCAGGGAAACGGTCTAATAAAATCTTAGAACTTTTTTGAACAGCTTCGACAGTTGTGTTTAAATTACTTCCAGCAAGGACACGCGTTTCTACTGCAAAATCTCCTTCAGGTAATTCAGGAATAAATTCACCTCCCAGCTGAGAAAATTGATAAACAGCTATTGTAAACAAAGTACTTATTGAAACTAAAATGATTTTAGGATATTGTAAAACGATATGAAGCATTTTTTGGTGGTACTTACTAAAGAAATTCATCATTTTATCAGAGAAATTAGGTTTTGGGTGTTCAACAGGTTTCAAAAACAAAGAACACATCATAGGAACATAAGTCATAGATAATAGAAAAGCTCCTAACAAAGCAAAAATAACTGTTTGAGCCATAGGCTTAAACATTTTTCCTTCAATACCCTCCAAAGTAAAAATGGGTACATATACCATCAAAATAATCATTTGACCAAAAACAGCACTATTCAGCATTTGGGTTGCAGAAATTTTTACCGTTTCATTTTTAGAAATTTTAGAGGGATTAGGTTGATGAAAAGCATGTAATACCGTTTCCACAATAATTACAGCACCGTCCACAATTAACCCAAAATCTAATGCACCTAGGCTCATGAGGTTACCACTTACTCCAAATAGATTCATTAAGGAAATTGCAAATAACATAGATAGGGGTATCACCGAAGCCACAATCAAACCTGCACGTATGTTCCCTAAAAATAGTACCAAGACAAATACTACAATCAAAGCCCCTTCCATTAAGTTATTACTAACAGTAGAAATAGCATTATTTACCATTTTGGTACGGTCTAAGTAAGGTACAATTTCTACTCCTTTGGGAAGTATTTTTTGAATTTCCTCTATTTGCTTTTTGACATTCTGAATGACTTGGCTACTGTTTTCCCCTTTTAACATCATCACTACAGCCCCTGCTACTTCTCCATAATCGTTATAAGTCATTGCACCAAAACGGATTGCATGCCCTTCTTTGACATGAGCTACATCCTTGATAAACAATGGAGTACCATTTTTTTGTGTTTTGATCACCGTATTTTGTATGTCTTCAAGAGATTGAAAAAGACCTTCTGTTCGTATAAATAGAGCGTTATGTTCCTTTTCAATGTAAGAACCACCAGAATTGGTATTATTAAAACTCAAGGCTTGATAAATATCCTGAATAGTTACCTGATAAGCGTTTAAAACCGAAGGGTCAATTTGGACTTCATATTGTTTGAGTTTTCCTCCAAAACTACTAACATCGGCAACGCCTTTTACGCTCAATAAATGCTTTCGAACTACCCAATCTTGTATGGTTCTAAGTTCAGATAAGGAATATACTTTTTCGTAACCTCTTTGTGGTTTTAATATGTATTGATAAATCTCTCCAAGACCCGTAGTAACAGGAGCTAAAAATGGAACTGCTATACCTTTAGGTATCATTTCCTCAGCAGATTTTAGTTTCTCAGTAACTTGTTGCCTTGCCCAATAAATATTTACATGCTCCTCAAAAACTAAGGTTACAATGGATAGACCCAAACGAGAAAAACTTCTCAATTTTTTGAGTCCGGGTATATTCATACAATTTTGTTCTATCGGAAAGGTGATAAACCTTTCCATATCAGTTGCTCCTAAAGAAGGAGAAATGGTTATAATTTGCACTTGATTGTCAGTGATATCAGGCACAGCGTCTATAGGCAAATGCTTGAGTTCGTTCACTCCAAGAACGATTAATCCTAAAGCCAATACCGCTATGATCCATTGATTATATACTGAAAAAGCAATAATTCTGTTTAACATGTGTAAAAAATTTGAAAAAATTAATAAAATAAATGAAGGCTTAAGCAATAAAATCACCTTGTGGGTGAAATCGAAAAAGTTAGAAATACTTAATGATTTTACACATGCTTAGGCGGTTGCCATATAGTAACTAAAAAAAGTGTGGGTACTTCACTCTCAAAGAAAAGAGGAATCTTGTAAAAAATTTGATTCACCAAAGTAATTTTTAGAGATTGAAGTATATCAGTACTGATAAAACTTACAAAAAGTGTATTACTGTGGAATTTGAAAGGTAATTTTTGATGTTCAGGCTCATGATGGGAATTTTCTAGATAATGTTCTTCAAAGAAATCCCAAACAGAAGTTTGCGGTTGAGATTGTAAGGTTTCATAGTAATGATGGAAGAAAAAAGGAAAAGCCAAGAACTCATGAATTTCTGTTTGGTAGAAAATCATGAGGAAAAGCCAAAATTTTAAAATTCCTCTTTTCATTTTTCTGCAAAAATAAGAATAATTCCATTACAACATTATTTTATCAAGCGTATTTTTACGGATTTTGAAATTTTATTTGGAATTTTTAAATTATCCACGTAAAATTGTTGAAAAATTCAGTTATATGAATATTTATGTTTTCTTTATAGTTTTCTTGATTCAATTGTATGCTTTTGCGCAAAATCATGATCTGAACGACCAAGTCATTTTAGTGCAATTAGAATTGAACGAGAAATTATTAATCCCGTCTTACTGGAATAGCTATGAAATTGAAAATAAAAGGATTATGCTTCATTTATCCGATGACGAACCTTTGGCTGATATAGAGTCTATTGAAGAAGACGAAGAAAATATTTCTTCCAGTCCTGATTGCTTTATCCCTAATCTTAAACTCATTTATAAAGATTATACTTACTTTCTTTCCTCCTTATGTAACAAAGTAAAAAAATTTGAGAATTCTAAGCCCTTTTTTACTAGTGATAAAGAATTACCTTGTAGTTTAACTTATTCTTCTGAACTTTCTCGTTCTTTGGAAAAATATCAAGCAATATTTTTTGGTCCTAGCTATAAAAATGAGTATAGTACATTTGTTCAAAAAAATCAGTCAAAAATAGTTCCTAATACAAACTCTGCTTCTACTGCAAACAGTAACTCTAATTTTACACCAAGCATAGCCGATGAAGAGGAAGAAAACGATGCTGTTGAAATGGAAGATGCAGTAGAGATGGAAGAAAAAGACGAAGATATCTCTGCAGGTGAAATGGAAAATGAAGAGGAAGAAGATATAGAAGAAGAGGACATGGAAGAAGAAGAAGACTGGGACGAAGAAGATACCCCTAAAAAGAAAAAGAAATAAATCTACATGAAAGATTTAATTTATGGTGTTCACGCAGTAAAGGAAGCCATTTTATCAGGAAAAGCCATTGATAAAATCCTTATACAAAAAGGAAATTCCCAAACGCTTTTAGAAATTAAAGAGCTCACGAAAAAATTTTATATCCCTATTCAAGAAATTCCTGCTGTAGCGATTGATAAATTGTGTTATCAAAAAAATCATCAAGGCGTTGCCGCTTATTTATCACCCATAGAATATCAGCCTATTGAAGAAATTGTAATCCGAACTTTTGAATTTGGAGAAGACCCTTTTCTTGTCTTATTAGATGGGGTTACCGACGTAAGAAATTTAGGTGCTATTGCTCGTTCATCGGAATGTATGGGAGTCCATGCTTTAATTTTACCTCAAACAGGTTCCGCAAGAATCAACCAAGACGCTATGAAAACCTCTGCAGGAGCGTTTCATTATTTACCTGTATGCAAAGAAGATAACTTAAAAAAAACTATACTTACTTTGAAAAGTATGGGCATAATGATTATAGGATGCACAGAAAAAGCCAATCAATCCCTCTACGAAATCAACCTTAATCAACCGATTTGTTGGGTCCTAGGCGATGAAGGAAAAGGTATTTCTTCCTCTATCTTAAAACTTTGTGATGAAAAAGCCTCTATTCCTATGTTCGGGCAAATAGAATCTTTAAACGTTTCGGTTGCGGCAGGTATCATTTTTTATGAAACCCAAAAACAACGAAATAATATCCCAACTATGGCTTGAAAGTAAATAATTTGACAGAAATGAAAGAGATGGAAAAATACATACAAGGATAAGAATGTAATCCATAATAAAAAATTTAAATTGTTGATAATAAATAACTTAATAATAGAAAGTATCAAAAATCAAAAAAAGCTATAAAAATTTTTTATTCATTCTTTTGTCGGACATATTGATGATAATTTAGCAATTGAAAGTATTTCAAAATTTTATCCCAAATATTTAAAAATAGCACCATTTATTACTTGTTGAATATTATTCTATTGCAAATAGATTATTCATATATTGCTTAATCCTTTCATTGGCGATTCTGACGTACTCTTCAGAAATCTCTGATCCTATCCATTGACGATTCATAATATGTGCAACTTTTGCTGTTGTTCCACTTCCCATAAAAGGGTCATAAACCAAATCACCTTCATTTGTCCATGTGTAAATTTGGTCATACACCAATTGCTCGGGAAATATTGCAGGATGTTGATAAGCGATTTTATCTTTGGTAGATATGCCTCCGCCAATAGAATAAAAAAATACATTACCAACTTTTTTTTCTGTAGTTCTTGGTACTTTCTCATAGTTTAATAAACCCTCTTTACCTCTGTTTTTCATGTTTGCAAGCCCCTGATATTTAGTTTTTTCCATAATTGGATTAAAGGTTTTGGGACTGCCCTTAGAAAAGGCAAACATATATTCAAAATGTTGATGATACCGATTGCCTGTTTGAGGCATAGGATTATTTTTGTAATAAATCATTGTATCGTGAATACGAAATCCCACCTTTTCTTTAAAATACAAAGCTTGCTTGAAAGATGTTCCCGTTTCACTTCCATCTACAGTAGCATCTGCAACCACCCAAATAACAACACCGCCGGTTTTTAATATCCTAAATAATTCATGAGCAATTTTTTCAAACTCAAAACTGAACCCATTATAATTTCTAATATCATCGTAAGGTGGTGAAGTAATTACAAAATCAACAAATTCATCAGGCATCTTACCCATAGTAATTAAGCAATCTTCATTGTAAATTTTATTTATTTCCATTACAGATTCTGTTTTAAAAAATTATCTTCAATCAACGACAAATATACAACAGAATCTTTTAAAGCATAAAGGAACTTTTGCGTTATATTCAGGTTGGAATGCAGACTAACAGAGTCTGCAATAGAATCAATGATTATACAGAAAAGTCCTTAGCTACTTATACGAATATTCCTTTTATGCTTTATCCAATCAAAATTATTTACTCAATTTGAAACGATTTTCCGCCTTGAGTGGATTGTTGTACTTCTAACTGGAATAAGCAATATATCATTTACCCGATACACAATCAAAAAAATTGGATATTCAATTACTACCTTAGGTTTGAGTTTACAAATATTTTTGGGTATCATAGTGTTGAAGAAACTGTTGAATTAGAAATAGACCCTTCTCTGGGTGATGTAGCAAAAGATATCTAAGATAATTTAATAAAAAATGAAACAAAAGCGAACTTTAGTTCGTATAAAAGTAGTTAGCACCTATTTTAAAGTCAAAAAAGAGAACAAACAATATGTTTGAAACCAACCAAAAAGTATTTGAAGACGTTGAAGGACGTTACTACTTTGCCCCTATCAAAAAGAACTTTGAGAAAAAGGTAAAGGAAGTGGGTGCAGAAAAGGCTATTTCCTACCTTACCGAAATTATGCAAAGTTCAACGGCAGAAGTTGAAAAGATGATCCAAAAACGCATTAAAAGTGGCGAAATAAATGACGCTTCACAAACGAGAAAAGCGGTTACAGGAAATGGTTTTCAAGTTTTAGTGGCATACTCTTTAAATTTATTTGCAAAACAAAAGCTTGATAAACAAGCAAATAGGAATGTTAAATTTTTTTGATTTTGTGTATCTTACTAAATCAGGAAAATTCAAATCGCCTATCAATGAGTTTTCAAAAATCGTATCTAGACCTCAAAACACTTTACAAATGATACTAACCGAGAAAAAATATATAGATTTTTCGTGGGACTTTGTAGGGGCAAACACCAAACAATTTACACATTGCTACCACAACTACCCCGCTATGATGATACCACAAATCGCAGAACGTATTTTGTCAAAATACGGTGCGGATAGTCATCTGCTTTTTGACCCTTATTGTGGCACAGGAACAAGTTTGGTAGAAGCCAATTTGAAAGGAATTAACGCCATTGGAACAGACTTAAATCCATTGGCAAGACTTATTGCCAAAACAAAAACAACCAAAATAAACCTACAAGTTTTAGACTTATACCTCAAAGATTTTAACGATTATATGTTTTCCTTAATGTTTAATTTCAACAACAAGGTAAGCATAGTTATTCCGCAAATCAACAATATTGACTTTTGGTTTGACAAAACCGTGCAAGAAAAATTAGCCATTATCAAAACTTTTATTGACAAAATAGAAGATGAAAATGTGAGTAATTTCTTCAAAATAGCATTTAGCGAAACGGTAAGAGAGAGCAGTTTTACACGCAACAGCGAGTTTAAACTGTTCCGTATGACAGCTGAACAAATACAAAAATTCAACCCTGATGTTTTTGGTTTAATGCAGAGTAAATTAGCCCGAAATCATAAAGGACTGAAATCATTTTTAGAACAAAATCCCAAAGGGAATTCAAAAGTTTATGATTTTAATACAAGCAACGAAGTACAACATATTGAAAATGACACCATTGATATTGTCGTAACTTCACCGCCTTATGGCGATAGTCGCACAACGGTTGCCTACGGACAATTTTCAAGACTTGCCAATGAATGGTTAGAAGTAGAAAATGCCAACCAAATAGACAACAATTTAATGGGTGGAAAACGACAAAAAGAAGTTTGTAATTTTGACAGTTTGGCACTTAAAGAAAGCCTTGAAAGAATTGCAACAGCAGACGAAAAAAGAGCCAAAGAAGTTTCTTCGTTTTATTACGACTATCAAAAGTCTATTAAAAACGTAGCAAAAACTATCAAAAAAGGTGGTTATGCTTGTTATGTAGTGGGTAACAGAAAGGTAAAAGGCGAAGTTTTGCCGACAGACGAAATAACCAAAGATTTTTTTGAAAATGAAGGTTTTATGCACTTAGAAACCATTATTCGCAACATTCCCAACAAACGTATGCCCAGCAAAAACAGCCCAACCAACATAACGGGAAAGAAAGACGAAACAATGAATAACGAGTATATCGTGATAATGCGGAAGGAATAAAAACAAGTTCAACATTATGTTTGCGAAAAGGCGGGCAGAGGTGCTAAATTGAACTTTTGTGCGTAGGGCAAGGGAAGTGATACTAAGACCGCTCTGCACAAATGTTATTCCGTTGTGCGATACGTAATAAAAAATTCTGAAAAAATAGTAATTTTGTGATAACTTAAAAATAAAAAATATGGCTTATCAAACTCTTTGTGGTGATAGTGTAGAATTGCTCAAACAAATTACACAAAAAGTAGATTTCACCTTTCTTGACCCACCTTTTAACCAACAAAAAAATTACGCATTGCATAATGATGATATGCCTACTGAACAGTATTGGGCTATGATGAAAGATGTTTGCCAATCTGTTTTTAATATCACCAACGAGGGCGGTTGTATTTATTTTATGCAACGTGAAAAAAATACTGAATTTGTACTACAAATTTTGCGAGAAACAGGTTGGGAATTTCAAAATTTGATTATTTGGAAAAAACGAACTTCTGCAGTGCCTGTAAAAGGAAAGTATGGCAAACAATACCAAATTATAGTGTATGCAACCAAAGGTGAAAGAGCAAAAACATTCCACCGTTTGCGTATCAATCCAGAACTTCCTGCGAACTATAAATTTCAGCGTGAAAATGGCATTTTTGTTACAGATGTTTGGGAAGATATTAGAGAACTTACATCAGGTTATTTTGCAGGAAACGAGGCATTGAGAACAGATAATGGCGAGAGGTTTCATAAACAACAAGCCCCATTAGCCCTTTTGTTGCGAATGATTTTAACTTCTACCAAAGTAGGTGATACGGTTTTAGACCCCTTTGCAGGCACAGGTACGACTTCGGTAGTGGCTTTACAAACCCAAAGAAATTCTATTGCATTGGAAATAGACCCTAAAAATGTAGAATGTATCCAAGAAAGGCTAAAAAATATTCGTGAAGCAGATTTGATACAAAAATATTATCAAGAATATAGCTATACTGAAAATTTGGCTGAAATTTGGGGAGACGAGTTTGAAGTAGAACAAAAAAATAACAAAAAACTAGAAATAGACCTTTTCAACGCTAAAAGCTAAAATGTATTCTATTTATCATTTTTTCAAGCATTTGGTTACAAATAAACGTTTCTTTGAATCCATTACCAACATCGAGGAATTTCCTTTTGATGCAAATATGCTTTCGTGTCAAAATGCAGGGCAATTTCCTGATTTGGCAATAAAAATAAATACTTCTGATACACTTTTTACGGGAGGTGAATTGATAGAACTAAAAGATAGCAAAAGTTATACGGTTTCGTCTTTTAACTCGACTATTCCGTCAGGGCAAAAAGACATAGATAAAGTTATCAAAAGTGCAAATAGTATCATCAAAAAGCAAATGCAAGAAGCAGGAGATGATATTGCGTCCTTGCCCACTCGTGATGTTTTTTACCTGATACGTGGGCAAAGCAAAAAGAAAGTAAAAATTGTATTGGTTCACGGAAGTTTTTTTGAAACCGTGAAAACTAACAACCTAATCAGCCAATCTTTTGAGCAAGTTTTAGAAGAAAGATTGAAAGAAAAAGGCTTAGATATTGGCGACAATATCAAAGATTTATTAGTGGATATTTTTTCTGAACAAGAAAGTTTTAGCAAAGTTCGCAACGTGGATAAAGCCTCTGTAAAATTGCGTTTTCGTATAATGACAGAAGTAAAAGCAGAAGGAAATATCCTCAATTCCCAAAAATATCCTGAAATCAAAGACAATACAATTAGTTTAGTAGTGCCAAGACACACTAAAAAAGACGAAGAATTAGCCTTAAAACGATTTGTAAGTATTTACAGCGAAAGTACCCTAAAACAGTTTAATATTTTTAACATCAAACATCTTTTGAACGGATATTTTACGGTTTTCCAACGAGAATTGTAACGCAAAAATACGCATCGCACAACATTATGTTTGCGAAAAGGCTGGCAGACGTGCTAAATTGAACTTTCGTACTTTCTATTGGCTTTTCGTGTATGAAAACGATAGTGATACTAAGACCGCTCTGCACAAATTTTTTTCCGTTATATGCTATTGAACCAAGACAAATTGATAGATTTTGGCTTTTCAATAAAATGATTAAATTTGTAAAATATTAAAATTAAGATATTGAAAAAATCAGAGAATATTAATCATTTAAAATTCAAAAGGGTAATAGAAAAAAATACTTTCTGTTGCGGCAGGTATCGTTTTTTATGAAACTCAAAAACAACGAAACAGTATCTCAACTATGGTTTGAACGTAAATAATTTGATAAGCCACTCTATTAGCCAATGAAAACTATGCTTTTTGCGTACAAGTTCTTTAATAGCCTCACTAGGCTGAATAAAATTACCGACTTTATATTTGTCGTTTACAGAAATTCCTGTAATATTTAAAATTTCGTAAGCTTTTTCTGTAGTTAAAGCAGGTTGAATAGCTTTCATGATTCCTATTGTAGAAGCCACGTAAGGTGTAGCCATAGA
>CAZBPK010000102.1:0-22580 GCA_964493765.1 uncultured Bacteroidia bacterium
GGAGAAAGAACGATTACTGGAGGAGGAAAAGAAAAGAGCTGAGGAGAAAGAACGATTACTGGAGGAGGAAAAGAAAAAGGCAGAAGAGGAAAAGAAAAAAGCAGAGGAGGAAAGAACTAAAATTATAAATGCAATTAAAAGATAAAGATTATCCAATTTTAGTGATAATCAAATTGAAGAGATGCTAGGAATTAAAATCATTGATTATAAAGAATAGATAAATTCAAACTAAACAGTCTAATAAATTATGGATGAATATGCATACAAATATTTTATAAAATTCATATCATTGAAAACAAAAAAATAAATTAAAAAAAAATTTTTTTTATTGATGTTTGTATAATAATTTTGTGATAAATTGCAATTCATTCTAATTCATTAGTTATGAAAAGTTCACTTCATTTATTTTGTGTAGTCTCCATACTTTGGAGTCTTAATTTGAGTTTATACTCCCAAGAACTTAACATTCGTAAAAAGGGAGAAAGAAAAAAAGTTAAAGAAGAAAAGCAGGAAATTGTTACTGAAAAAAAAGAAACAACTTCTGAAAATGTAAGTTTATCAGGGAAGATAAAGGACGAAAATAACGAGCCTTTGCCTGGTGCGACAGTTTCGTTGTTAGGAACGTCTTTGGGTAGTTTGACGAATTTAGATGGGAGTTTTAAGATTACTAATCTGCCGAAAGGAAAGTATCAAGTAAGAATTTCTTATGTAGGTTACAAGGAGCAAATTGTAGAAGTAGATTTGAATAATGACACAGAACTTCAAGAAGTTGCCTTAAAAAGTGATGCGGTGGGCTTAGAGGAGATTCGCGTGGTAGCTTCTTATGTAACCGATAGAAAAACTCCAATTGCAGTAAGTACGGTAGATTTAAAATACATAGAAGAAAGGTTCGGGAGCCAAGAAATACCACAAGCAGTAAAGCTGACGCCTTCTGTTTATACCTCTAATGCAGGAGGGGGATTTGGGGATTCTCGAATCATGTTAAGAGGCTTTCAACAAGAAGAAATTGCCGTACTGATTAATGGGGTACCTGTTAATGATATGGCGGCAAGCCGCGTATTCTGGTCTAATTGGCAGGGTTTGTCTGATGTACTAAGAACGATGCAAGTTCAAAGGGGCCTTAGTGCTTCAAGATTAGCGATTTCTTCAATTGGAGGTACGATGAACTTCATTACCAAAACTACTGACGCAGAAAAAGGAGGCTCTATTATTGTTGAAACTTCTAATGTATATGACTTCAAAACACTAGCTACCGTTTCTACGGGCTTATCACCTAAAGGTTGGGCTATGACTTTTACGGGAGGTAGAACCGTCGGAAAAGGATACATTGATAACTTATTGATTGATAACTGGAGTTATTATTTTGCGGTTTCTAAACAAATCAATGAGAAGCATTTGATTACCTTTAATATTTTAGGAGCGCCCCAAAAGCATGGTCAGAGATTTACTCGTCTTACAGAAAAACGCTATCAAGAATTAGGAAGCCGATTTGCGAATGTGGATTATGGCTATCTGAACGGGCAAAAAATCAATCAAACGGATAATTTTTATCATAAACCCCAAGCCCAAATCAATCATTATTGGAATATTTCTGAAAAAACTACTTTATCTACGAATGTTTATGCTTCTTGGGGAAGAGGAGGAGGCTCGGGTACGCTTGGAAAAGCGCCTTCAAGAAATGGTGTTAATGGTACTCTTAATTGGGACGCCCTTCAAGCCGAAAATCGTACAGGTATTGATACCCTTCTTACACCTAATGGAAGAATCATTGGTTACAATGTAGTGGGTATTTTGAGAGATTCTCGTAATGACCATGACTGGTATGGAGTTCTTTCTACTTTGACCTCTAAAATTAATGAAAATATTACCGTAACAGGTGGTATAGATGGAAGAATTTTTAAAGGACATAACTATAGAACTGTAAAAAACTTAATTGGTGGAGACTTTTGGATAGAAAAAAATTATGCTAATGATTCTTTAATGTATCTAACCAATGTTACTTCAACTGTAAAAATTGATACCATTATAAATGGAAGAATAAGAAGAGTTGGAGATATAGTAGATTACGATTATAATTCTTATGTGAATTGGGGCGGTGCTTTTGGGCAGCTAGAATATGCCAATGAACAAATTTCAGCTTATCTGAACTTATCGGCATCTAATACATGGATGAAACGCAAAGAACTTATGAGAAAAACGGATAATCCTGTTTCTGAAACAAAATCTTTTTTTGCTTATGTTGCTAAAGCGGGATTCAGTTATACTATCAATAATCAGCATACTATTTTTGTGAATGGAGGACATTTTACTCGTGCTCCATTTTTCCGTTTCGCCTTAGTAGATGAAAGAACGAAAAATGAATTTGTGAATAACTTAAAAAACGAAAAAGTTTATTCGGCAGAACTTGGGTATAATTTCAGCAATTCTTTTATGAATATCAGTTTGAATGGTTATTATACGCAATGGAAGGATAAAGGCGTTAGAACTGCCTATAATAATGCCCAAGGTCAATTAGCTTATGCGAACATTACAGGAATGAGTGCAACACACATGGGTATAGAATTAGAAGGAAAAATTAATCTTTCTAAAATGTTTGCTTTGAACTTTGCTTTTAATAAAGGAGATTGGAAATGGACAAGCGACGTAAGCGCTACGGTTATCAATGAGAATGACTTATCTACTAAGCAATTTAATTTGTATCTCAAAAACATTAAAGTAGGAGATGCCCCTCAAACTTCAGGGAATTTAGGTTTACGAGTAAACTTTACGAAAGATTTGTATATTATTGCTGATGCCTTGTATTATGCAGATATGTATGCCAATTTTAATCCGGAAGCAAGAACCAATGAAAATGACCGTTCTCAATCGTGGAAAATGCCTAATTTTATGTTGTTTGATTTGCATGCAGGTTATCACTTTAAAATCGGTAATAACGATGCAACTTTAAAAGGGCATATTTTTAATTTATTGGATAAAGCATATTTTATGGAAGGACAAGACGGTGCAAAGCATGATAGGGCTACTTCTACAGTTTTTTATGGTTATGGAAGAGTATTTAATATTGGTTTAAATGTAAAATTTTGAAGTTTGAATTAGCTTAAAAATAAAAACGCTTACTAAAATAAGCGGTTTTTATTTTTAATATTTAAAATGTATAATGGTTATAAATTTTTTTTAACCTAAATTAAGAAAATTATCTCTATCAATAGCTATGCTTGCTAAAAGCGAGATAAGCGTGAGGGATGCGGAGGGTTTAGCACTGCCTTTTGACGCTTTTAAAAAAAGTGTAAAAAGGATTGCCGAAGCGAATAGCGAAGCCCGTAGCAGCCCGACCCTGAGCGTTAGCGAAGGGACACGCCCAAATTCTTTACCATAAAATAAAAATGAACCCTAATCGATTGCTTGATTTCAGAATTTACTTGGAAAGAAGTCAGTTGAAAAATTTGAAGTGTTATTAAGTTGCAAATTGCCTTGAATATAATATGCTATCTTCAAAATCTACGGATTTAGAAATTTCTATTGAACCAAGTTATAGTTTTAAAATATTGATTTTCATAACTTTTACCAAAGTTGAATAATTACCCAATTAAAGGGAATTACAAAAAAGAAACCATCAAAACGGTCTAAAAAACCACCGTGACCGGGTAATAAACCACTTGAATCTTTAATATTTCTGCTTCGTTTGAACATAGATTCTACCAAATCTCCAATTAAGCCAACAGGAACGGTTGATAGCCCAACTAAGTACCAAGAAAAGGATTGAGACCAATAAGTTTCTAAAAAATAGGCGAGGATTATATTACCCAAAATACCACCCATAAAACCTTCCCAAGTTTTATTAGGAGAAACTTTCTCAGAAATTTTATGTTTACCCAAAAATTTACCTACAAAATAAGCCGCTGTATCAGCCATCCAAACCAAAAAAAGCATTCCCAAAGGAATTTGATAGTCATAATAATTATTTTTTTGAGATAAAACTAACCAAAAGAAACCCGATGGAGCTAACCAAATCAACCCAAACCAAAGTTTCATTACATTATCAAAACCAAGACCATTATGGGCAATAAGTTGATAGGTCATTAGAATAGGTACACCCAAAACTAAAATGGATATAGAAATACGAAACAAAAATTTGGATTGTTCAATTTCAGGAAGTGTAATCCCCAGAGCAATTAAAGCAGATAAAAATACTAATAAAGATGAAATTTCAGTTAATTTTGCTTCAATTAGAATGAGGTATTCTGCTAAACTCATAAGAATAATAATAGCAGATAAAAAAAACAGACCGTGAAAAGAAAAAACAATTAAAGAAATAGCAGCAGAACCAGCGATTAAAGCGGTTAATATTCGTTTTAATAGATTATTCCGATCCAAATTTTTCATTTTTGTAATGTTTAAAATACCAATAAGTTAAGGACGCAGTTAGGAAGAATGAAAAAAGTACAATTAAGTAATGAAATTGATATTGATGATCGGTAATTTCTTGGGATACATAACCATTTAAAGCCAACCAAGTTACAAATGTAGTAAAAAAATTATTGATAAAATGTGCAAAAATTGCAGCATGAATACTTTTACCATAAAAAAATAAAAATGCTAGCATAGCTCCCATAATCCATCTCACAAAAAAACCAAAAATTTGAAAATGTAACAAGCTAAATATGAATGAACTAAAAATAATAGCCCAATAAATTGATGAAAACCGTTTAAAGTTTTGAAACAAAAAACCTCTAAAAAATATTTCTTCGCATATTGCTGGAATGACTGCAAAAACAAATATATTCAATAATAAATTAGATTTCATGATTTGATTGAGCAAGTTCTGAGTTTGTTCTTCTATTGACTTTAATTGCTTTAAGTCTTCTGAAGACATAAAGGTTATATTATCTTCAGAAATCATGAAAACTTGATAAAAAGGAATAGCAACCAACATGATCAGACCAGCCCATAATATTTTTTTGAGTGAAATCTTGGTTTGAAAGAAAAGTTCATTTTTCCATTGATTAGCAGAAACCGCTAATAACCAACCTGTTAATCCAAAACCTAAAATTTGAATAACAGTAAGTCTGAATAAAAAAAAATTCAAATAGGCACTTGGAATATTTCTGCCTTTCAAAGCATGATTGTAATCTTCATAGCTAACGTCTAAAATGGTATAGGACAATTTAGCAATGAAAACGTCTATTGCAGAAATAAAAGTAATACATAAAGATAACCCAAAAATGATTATAAAAAGAGGATGAAATTTAGCTTTTCCGAAAAAAGATTCCTCAGAATAGTAACTTTTCATAGGTTTAGTTCATAAGGAAAAAGAATCCATCATCTTTGATGTATCCATTTCTTTTAGTATCTTTTGAAGATTCTTGAGTTCCATTTAAATTTCTTAAAACAAATTTTAGGTCATCAAAAAACTGGAAACTACCAAGGCTATATTCATTTTTTTGTTTTTCTTCATTCCAAATTTCCACTATGTAAGCAGCCATAGGAAGAAAATCAATAGTTTTTTGCGTTTTTCTATCAAAAGTAAACAAATGAAAAGCTGTAACACCAGCACGAATTTGATTACCTGCTTGTCTAGTTACAATAACACCTACACTAAAATTTTCATGTTTATAAATTAATTTATAGGCTCCACAAGCAACTTGTATTCTATCACCAATAGTTTTTTCTAATTTGGGGAAATAGTTTAAAGCAGTATCTAAATCTATAGGTTTATACCAATTTTCGTTTAATAATTCTTGATATTCGTTTAATCTATAAGATTTAATGCTATTGAGCAAATCCGAATTGATATAAAATGGTGTATTTCCTTGAGGAAAAATACTTAAAAATGATTTAGGGATTACAGTAAGACTTTCTGAGGTATCTTCATCTTTTTCTTTTATATTACCTTCATCATCAATTTTGTACTTATAAACGCTTTTAATAGTACGAACAGCTCCTTTTTCAAAAACTTTTAGCGTTTTTTCAAAAACCATATCCCCATTAGGATTAATAGTTAATTGGGCATCACCATTAGAATTTTTTGCAAAACGAAAAGACTCTTTACCTAATATCACACCATCTTTTCTTACCGATAAAACTACCCATCCTGGCATATCATGTTGAGTTGCTGAATTTCCCATAAGTATTACAGCAAAATTTTCTTTTACCAGCAATTTGGATTTAGCAAAATACTGAGTTTTTGTCTTTTCTGCTAAACTATCTACAAATATATTTAGTAAATTTTGTTGAATAGGTTTATTTTTAGACCATTCAAATTTTGTGGTCATAGATTTCCATTGTAAAGTTGTAGGTAATTGAGTATCTTCAAAAAGATTTAAAAAATTTGGGTATTCAGGATGCTCTTTAATGGTATAATCCTCTGTATTTTTTTTACAGCCCCAAAATAGAAGAACCACAAAAATCACTAAAGAAATATTCAAAAATTTCATTTTTAAAAATTGACGCAAAATTGCAACATTTTTGTAGTAATAACAAGTTTATTTGATAAAATCCATGTAAAAATCTAATTTAGCCAAATGATTTTTATATTTTTTTAAGATACAAGTTCACAATTCAAGAAGGAAAAATCATTTTAGAATAAAAAAACTCATTAAATTTGCGAGCAAATTGCGAGCAAAAAATATGAGTTTCGGGATACTAAAAGGAAAAGTAGGAATTATAACGGGTGCATTAGATGAATCCTCCATTGCATGGAAAACAGCTGTAAAAGCACATGCTGAGGGTGCAAAAATTATTTTAACCAATGCTCCCGTTGCTATAAGAATGGGTAAAATCAAAGATTTAGCGGAACAAATTCAAGCACCTTTAATTCCTGCTGATGCTACCTCCATTGAGGACATCACTAAGCTATACGAAGCAGCTCAAACTGAATTTGGACAAATTGACTTTTTGTTACATTCTATTGGAATGTCTTTAAATGTTAGAAAAAATAGACCTTATACTGATTTAAACTATGACTTTTTAAATAAAACTTATGATATTTCCTCCATTTCATTTCATAAAATGATGCAAGTAGGATTGAAAATGGATATTTTTAAAGAATATGGATCCATTGTAGCATTAAGCTATATAGCTGCTCAAAGAACATTTGGAAAATATAACGATATGGCTGAAGCAAAAGCCCTTTTAGAATCTTATGCAAGAAGCTTTGGTTATCATTTAGGGAAACTAAAAAAAGTAAGAGTAAATACTATCTCACAATCCCCTACACCAACTACTGCTGGAAGTGGTGTAGAAGGTTTTGACAAAATGCTTCATTATGCTGAAAAAATGTCACCTCTTGGAAATGCTACAGCTGATGAATGTGCAGATTTTATTGTTATGTTATTTTCAGATTATACCAAAAAACTTACCATGCAAAATATTTATCATGATGGTGGTTTCTCATCTGTGGGAGTAACTGAAGAAGTTTTAGATAATTTTATAGATGCTTAATTTGATGAAAAAAAACTTATTTTTCTTGGTTTTAGCTATTCTATTAAGTTGTAACCAAACTCCAAAAGTTGAAGTAGAAGAAAAAAATGATAATTCTGGGGCAACTCAAATGGATAATTCCGAAAAAAATCAAGAAGCTCAAAAAGATTCAACTTTAATTCCCAATACTGAAACTTTGAAAAAAGATACTTTAATCGTTGAAAAGAAAGAAGAAAAAGAAAAAAAAGAGGAAGAAAAGAAAATAGAAGAGAAGAAAAAAGAAGAGAAGCAAGTGGAGCCAGAAATTAAGGAACCTGAATTTCCTGATTTACCAGAAACCGATGTTTACAATCCTAAAGAGGATCCTGCCCCTAACGAGTTCGTTTTAGTGGATAGAGAAGCTAAACCCAAAAATTTACAAGAAATCATTAATGAAATAAAATCAGACGCTAAACTTTACGGCGTGAAAGGTAAAGCAGTCGTAGGAATTTTAGTAAGTACTCATGGGAATTACCTTAAACATTACTTCTTTGGAGTTACTAATAAAAAATTAGAATATATCATAGCCGATAATATTCAGAACTTAAAATTTAGACCTGCCACTTTGAATGGTGAGCCTGTAAAAATGTGGTATAAAACAACTATAGAAATTAACTAATATGAACATACTTTTGGTTGCTGCTACCCAAATTGAATTAGCAGATATTATTGATAAATTTGGAAAAGAATCTTTTGTGTTTAACGGACACAGAATAGTTCCTTTAATTACCGGAATGGGTATGGTAAATGTAGCCTATAAATTAGGAAAATACTTTACCAAAAACCGTTTTGACTTAGCCATAAATTTTGGTGTTGCTGGTGCATTTGATCAAGAAATTCAATTAAGTGAAGTTGTTGAAGTTGTTGAAGAATGCTATGCAGACTTAGGGGTTTTATCAGAATCCGGCTTTGAGGGCATGAGAGCCATGGGGTTTGTCAATTTTTATGCAAATAATCAAGCCTATTACAACACGATAAAAAACCCTAGTCCTTCTTCTTCTAATTTAAGAAAAGTTTCTGGTTTAACCTTAAATCAAGTTAGTGGTTCTCAAGAAAGCATCATTGAATTAGGTAAAAGATGGAAAAATAAACACATAGAAAGTATGGAAAGCGCAGCTTTCTTTCAAGTATGCTTAGAAGAGAATATTCCATTTTATGCGTTTAGAGCAATTTCTAATTATGTGGAACCCAGAGATAAACAAAAATGGAAACTCCAAGAAGCCATTGAAAATGGTGAAAGATTTTTATTGGACTTTTTAGAAGATTTATAATTCTTTTTTAAATATTATAGCAAAGATGCTTTCTATAAAAAAGCATCTTTGCTTAATAGAATCTAAAAAACTTAATTTTCCAAATCTAAATAAGAATTTAAAGATTTTAGTAATACTTTTACAGAAATCACTTGGTCATTTCTGAATATTCTTAAATTAACTGTTTCATTAGGTGAAAGAGTTGCTATTTTTTGTTTAAGATCTGGAAAATTCTTTAATTTTAAATCATTTATTGCTAAAATAATATCTCCTTCCATTAAACCAGCATGAAATGCAGGTGAATTCAAGGAAACAGATGAAATTTCCAAACCATTGGTATTCATTCTTTTATAAAAAAATGGATTGTTTGTATTTTGAGCAGTAATACCTAAAAAACTTCTATTAACTTTACCAAAAGTGATAATATCTTTGACAACTTTTAGAACCAAATTAGAAGGTATTGAAAAACTAAAGCCTTCAAAATAACCCGATTCAGAAGCTATTGCTGTATTTATACCCACCATTTCACCTTTTAAATTAACAAGTGGCCCTCCAGAATTTCCAGGATTAATTGGAGCATCTGTTTGTATAAATGATTCAATAATTAAATCCGAAAATTCTTGATTATCTAATTGATTTTTAAGCACTCCTATATCTCTACCTAAACCACTTACAATACCTTTTGTAACTGTTGAATGTAAATGAAAAGGACATCCAATAGCCAAAACCCATTGACCTATTTTTAAATGATCAGAATTACTAAAAACGATAGGCTTTAGAGGAATATCTGTTTGAATTTTAATTACAGCCAAATCTGAATATTCATCATAGCCAATTAATTTTCCTTCTAGTTTTACCTGATTATAGAGTTCAACTTCTATTAATTTTGTACTTTTGATTACATGATAATTGGTAATAATGTACCCTTGTGTATTAAAAATTACTCCTGCACCCGTTGATTCTTTTTGATGGGTTTTCCAAGCTTTTATAGAAACGGTAGATTGTAAAGCCAATTCAGAACCTTCTGTAAAATCCACTTGGTTTTCTAAATTTACTGCATAAGCATATTTTTGATATTGAAAAGGAGCAAAATTTTGCCATTTTTGGTCAATTAGATAGTGAGTATAATATGCACCAACACTAAAGCCTAGAAAAAGAGACAAGCCAGCTAAAGCATAATTTTTCCAATTCATGTTCAATTGAAATTTTTACGAAAATATTAACTTTTTAAATAATTAATATTTTTTTCTTTTTCACCTTATGTGGAAAACCGAAATTAAAAACTGAAAATTAAAAATTAAAATACTTAAAATCAATTACTTGATATTGTTAAAAAAGTTTATTGAGATAGCAAATTGATGATTAAAGTTTTCATAATATGTACCTCTCCCATTCTAGTTGAATGTATTCCTTTTAAAGACAAATCAGCATTTAAAAGATGTAATAAGTTTTGCTTAATTTTAGTAATACTATATTTTTGTAAAGCTAATTTATACTTTGTGGCAAAATAAGGGTTGATTTTAAGAAATTCTGCAATTTCTTTTTCATTATTTTTATTAGATTGTTTTAACATCCCGAGTTGTAAATAGAATTTATAAATTTGAGGAATCAACATTAAAGGGGGTTGTTCTTTAAAATTTTTGCTCATTTGGTCTATAATATGGTGAGCATTATTCACATCTTTTATGCCTAATGCATCAATTAATTGAAATACATTAAAATCTTTATCAATATTAACAAATTCAAATACAATTTCTTTGGTAATTTTATTGAGTTTTTTGGCATTTAAATAAATAAATATTTTTTTAAGTTCACTTTCTATAAGTTGAAGATTGTTACCTAAATATTGAACAATAATTTGAAGGGCATCACTATCAATCTGAAACTGTTTATCATTCACTATTTGTTGAATGTAAAGAATAACATCTTTTTCATATAAAGCTTTAGACTCAAAAAAAACTGCTGAATTTTTTAGGGCTTTCATGAACTTAGAACGTCCATCGGGCAATTTTTTATCTTTATAAATTAAAACTAGTACAGTAGTAGGAACAGGTTTTTCTAAATAAGGGGTTAGAATTTCAAGGTCATCTTTTTTGGCTCTTTGTAGTTCTTTGACAATCACCAACCTTTTTTCCGCCATCATAGGATAACCCCTTGCAGCTGCAATCACTTGACCTAATTTGATTTCTGGAGCATAAAGTACATCATAATTAAACCCTTTTTCAGATTCACTTAGTACATTATTATCTAGAGATTCATAGATTTTGTCAATAAAGTAATTTTCTTCACCACACAAAAAATAAACAGGAGAAAATTCTCTTTTTTGAATTTTTTGAATAATTTGATTGTAGAGCATAAGTTATTTACAGTTTTTACAACTGGGATCATCTACTTTTTGGTTCAAATCAATTACCGTTATAATTTTCGTTTCTTCTTTACAAGCTGCCAATACTACTCTAATTCTTTGTTTATCTTTACTAGTTATTCCTTCCATTGCTAATACTGGGCATGGTTTTTTCTTTAACTCCGACTTTTTAGGATTAACTTGACCTTTAGTAATAATTTCTTTAATTTCCTCTAAATCAATTTTTCTACAATCCATTCTACATTGTGCATGCTTTGTTAATACAACTTTTGAACTGATTTTTAACTTTTTATCTTTCTTATCATTTGTACTATCTGCAGGAGAAATTTTAGAATTATCATTTTTTCCAGTTTGAGTTTGATTATTATTAGAATTTTGTTCATTTTGATGTGTTGGATTTCCACCACAACCTATTAACATCAAAAGAATTAGCGAAAGAGTTAAAAAAAATTTCATTGGAATAAAATATTCCGTAAAACTACAAAAAAATAAAATATCTAAAAAATCTTTAATTAGTTTTTTATTTGAAAATCCTTTAAAGATATTTGTTTTATATTTACGTTCATGAACAATATTAAAATCACTTTTTATGGTGGTGTAGAAACTGTTACGGGTTCTAAGCATCTTATAGAAACACCCAAAGGATACAAAATTTTATTAGATTGTGGTTTATATCAAGGGAAAAGTGAAAAAGACCCTAATAGACAGTTTGGCTTTGACCCAAGAACCATTGATTGTTTAATTTTAACACATGCACACGTTGACCATTGCGGTTTAATTCCCAAATTGGTGAAAGAAGGTTTTAAAGGTAATATTTATTGCACTCCCCCTACCCTAGAATTAACTCAAATCATGCTTGAAGATAGTGCTAAAATTCAAGAATTAGATATTGAATATGTCAATAAAAAGAGAGCCAAAAAAGGGTTAAAACCAATTGCCCCCATTTACTCTATTGAAGATGCAAAAGCTAGTTTTGAGTTTTTTTATCCAGTAAACTATAATCAATTTTTTAAAATTAATGATGAAGTAGATTTATTTTTCACTGATGCAGGGCATATTATTGGTTCAGCTTGTGCAAATTTATTTTTTCAAAGAAGTACTCCAAAAGAATTTAGAATTACATTTACAGGTGATGTAGGTAGACCAAATGATAAAATCTTGAAAAGTCCTGAAATTTTGCCCAATCCCAATGTATTAATTTGTGAAAGTACTTACGGTAACAAAACTCATAGACCTTCTCAAGATTCAATCTTGTTTGATATTGTTTATGAAACTTGTATTAAAAATAAAGGAAAACTAATCATTCCAGCTTTTAGTGTAGATAGAACACAAGAAATTATTTACGCTTTAGATAGGTTAAAGACTCAAGGTCTTTTGCCCAGAATTCCTGTTTATGTAGATAGCCCCCTTTCTATAAAGGCTACTTATATTATGAGAAAATTCTCCGAATATTTTAATCATGATATTAAAGAATACATGCAAAAAACTGATGGTGATGCATTCCGTTTTGATAATTTATATTATGTAACAGAACGTTCTGATTCCAAAAAATTAAATGAAGCTCAAGGTCCAATGATTATAATTTCTGCTTCAGGAATGGCTGAAGCTGGACCCGTAAAACATCACATTATGCACTCCTTAGAAAATCCTAAAAATACCATACTTTTTTCGGGTCATTGTACTCCTGAATCTCTTGGAGGCAAGTTAATTGCAGGTCAAAAGGAAGTGCTAATTTATGGTGAAGTTTATAAAGTAAATGCAAGAATAGAAAAAATTGAAGGCTATTCCGCTCATGCAGATAAATTAGAATTATTAGATTTTATCAATCCATTAGATAAAAATCTGCTTCAGCAAATATTTTTAGTACATGGAGAAACAGAAACCGCTGAAGTCTTTCAAACTTTCTTAATACAAAAAGGGTTTCAGAATGTAATTGTTCCAAAACTCAAACAAAGTTTTTGGGTTTAAAATTATCAATTTTTTTTCTTATTTTTGTAGCTTATTCATTATGAATTTTTTTTCTAAAATACTGATATTTAACTTTTTTTACTTGTATTCATTGAGTTTATTTTCACAAACCACCTTTGAAGAATGGCTGGAAACAGGAAAATATGAATACATGAAAACTTTTCCTTACAATGATTTAAAAGCCGCTGAAAAAGCTTTTAGAAAAGCTATAGAAATTCAACCGAAATCTTCTGAAGCTTGGTATCACTTAGCCTTGACTTACCAAAAAATGTATTGTAATGATTTTGATGCCATTGAAAATTTAAAAAAACATCAAACTCAACTCATTAGTGATACTTACAAAAAATCTCTTGAACTTTCTAAAGAGGAATCAGAGCTTAAAGATTTGCCATACGAACCCGACGAAATGGTGAATAATGCTTGGGGGCGTTTAGCTTTAGCTTATTGGAATTTTAATAAATTAGATTCCATGAAATGGGCTTTCAAAGAAATGAGCAAAAATTATTTCTACGAACCCATATTGGAAATGGCTCAAAATATTCTCAATGAAACTGAACAAAATGCTATTCTTTTTATCAATAGTGAAAATACTTATTATTACGCTCTTTATAGCCAAATCATTTTAAACCACCGAAAAGATGTAAAAATTATTTACTTTGAAGGTATGAATTCCGTTTGGTATGATGTTTGGCTTCAAAACATTTACTTTCAACAACTTAATATTTCAAAAGATGAAATTGAAGAAAATTTACAAGTTCAAATCTTTGAAAACCCTTTATTTTTTTCGCATTCACAAATCAGAGCAAAATTAGAATTTCCTTTTTCATCTCATCAAGTATTGGATAGAGCCAACTGGTTTTTTTATAAAATTTTACAAAATAATGCTTTCCAATTTGTTGTTTATGCTCTTGCAAGCTTTGATAATGATATTACTCGTGCAATGAAAAATCATTGGCATATTATTGGGCTTAGCAAAAAACTATACTTTGAAATTCCTGAAAAACCTTTTGAGGATTTAATCCAAACTGTTAATTTATGGAAATTCGAAAAATTAAAATCTTTGAATGGAAAAATTCCCAATCCTTTACTACGTAAATTACAATTCTACCGTATGCCATTTATTTTTTACGCATATAATAATATAAACGTAAATAACTCATTGGTTCATAAAATATTAGAAACCTCAGAAAAAATTTTACCGGAAAGTCTTTTACCTATGCAAAAAGATATAAAAGATTTTTATTCCCAAATCAAGCAAGTTATTAACAAATGAAATTTAGTAAAGACATTAATAATAAGGGCGTGTCCCTTGCTACGCTACGGGTCGGGCTGCTTCGGGCTTCGCTATTCGCTTCGGCAATCCTTTTCCTTTCAGTCAAAGGCAGTGCTAAACCCTTCGCATCCCTCACGCTTACTTCAAACTTTGTTCACCATTTTTTTATTCCAAAAGACTCCGTCGGTCAGGTTATTGAAAACGGAATTGTTTATTTATTATACAAAGTTGAAGCAGGTGAAACCATTTTTAAAATTAGCCAAAAATATGACATCACTTCTTTAGATATTCGTGAAGCCAATGGACTTCCTAACTATGATATTGAAATCGGGCAAATTTTAAAAATTCCCAGAAGAAAACTTATTTTAAATCAAAAAGTTCCTATAAAACACGTGATTGTTACGGGTGATAACCTATATTCCATTTCCAAGAAATACAACATTACTGTCAAAGACATAATTGATTGGAACAATTTAAAAGATTTTACCCTTCCCGAAGGAAAATCTTTAATAGTTGGTTATAAAATCGAAACTTATTCCGATTTATCAAATTCTAACCAAAACAACTCCGATACTTATGTTCAAGCGGTCCAAGAAACGGAAGTAAAGCCCAGAGAAGCAGAAAAATTAAAAAACTTACCTCCTTCTGCTTTTGCTTATCCCAGTTTTGATAAAAAGAAAAATAAAAAGTACTACGAAATTAGTGAAATAGGAGAAATTTTAGTTACCAATAATCCATTAATAAATCCTAAAAAATTACAATGTTTACATGATGTAGTACCAGCTGGAAAACTGATTGAAGTTACTCATTTAGTAACAGGTCGTTCAGTATTTGTGGAAGTTGTTGGCAAAAAAACTAATCCCAACGTGATATTAGAAGTTTCAGAAAAAGTATTAGATTACTTAGGAGTTCAAGATCCTAAATCTTTCAAAACCACAATTTTGTACAGATGGGAAGAGCAATAAGTTCTTAATATGTTAAAATATTCATTTGAACCTATTTATAACAAACAAACAGAAATACTCATTTTAGGCTCTTTACCCGGAGAAAAATCTTTACAAGAACAGCGTTATTACGCTCATCCTCAAAATGTCTTTTGGAAAATTCTTGCAACAATTTATTCTCCTGAATTTTTGACTGATGACTTTCAAAAGCAAAAAAAAATGCTCTTACTTTATCGTTTAGGATTGTGGGATTTAGTAATGAAAGCTCAAAGGAAAGGAAGTTTAGACAGTGAACTCAGAGATATTCAAATCAATAATGTATTAGAACTACAACTCCAATTACCTAATTTAAAAAAAGTGGTTTTCAATGGTAATACTGCTTATCAATTGTATAAAAAAGAAATTCCATTTTTAGAATTTGTTGAATATCATATCATGCCAAGCACAAGTCCAGCCAATGCAAAAATGAATTATACGGAAAAACTAAATTGTTGGAAAGAAGTTTTGATTCAATAATTTTTATTTACCATCAGGATAATTTCCACTAACGAACACACAATTAGGTGATTTTCCATAATTTTTTTGAGGAGTTCTAACCAAAAAAGGTGCAGAACTTTGGGTTTGAACCCATCTAAAAAGAGTGTCAGCCCAGATTCTTGAAGCACCTCTTGTGGGGTGAGCACCATCTCTTGCTCTGGCTAATGGTAAGTCTTTAGAGACAAAAAATCTTTTTTTTCCTAATTTACTTTCTAACAATTGATTAATACCTGTGTCAGGTTTCCAATTGGGTGGTCCAATCCAGATTAATTTTATATCACCAACCTGAGATAAAATATTATCTACATATTTTGCACGGTCTTCAATAATATTACGAATAAAAAGTTCATTAGAACCTAAGGCAATAAAAACAATGGTAGGTTTATAAAAATCAATGAGTTTTTTTAATTGTTCTGATTGCCCCCAAACTAAAGTTGAGGAACTATACCATATTGCAGGAAACAAATCATGCCCATTTTCTTCTGCATAATCTTTAAAAGCAAACATGAGCCCTTCAACCATAGAATCTCCAGTTAATAAAATTCTTTGAGGAGTTGTATCTAATTTTATGGTACAAGTTTCAATAAGTTCTTTAGAAATTTTATCAACTAAATGAGGTTCATGGATTGAGGTTTCAGGATAAAAAAATGCATTAAGCTTATTTTTTTTGAGTTCCAATCCCAACAATGAAATAGGCTTAGGGTAAAAGCTGTACCCCCAAAAAACCAATAGTATAAAAAAAACGAGTAATAAGGGTTCCTTTAAAGGGTTATTCATGAAGTTTTTAATTTCATTAAAATATGCGGGATATTGGCTTCATAAAAAATATCACCTTCAGGAACGAAATTTAAATATTCATAAAAAATTTGTACACCAACTTGTGCATGTAAATAAATAGGATAAGCAGGGTCTAATTGTTGTATAACATGCTCAATGATTTTTTTTCCAACTCCTTTATTTCTAAATTGAGGCAAAACACAGTTTCTTTCAATTTTTTGCCCTTTATCTGTAAGTCTAACTCTACAAGCACCGCATACTTTTCCATCTTGATAAGCCAAATAATGAGTTGCAGTTTTATCAAATTCATCTCTATCTTCTTCAATAGGAACGCCTTGTTCTTCTACAAAAACTTTCTTCCTTATTTCTAATGCTTTTTCGTAGTCTTCTTGATTAGTTATAACTTTTACAATAATCATAGGCTTTTGATTATTTCACAAAGATAAAAAATTTTTTGTTTAACCAAATTTTTTTTTAATTTTTAATGGATAAATTCAAAATTTTAATATCCTTATAATATTCTTTTTGAACTAAAACCTCATTTTGGTAAATCCAAACTTCGTTTTCAATGTAAAATTTTTTATCAATGAATTCGTATTTTTTAAAATCAAAACGCATCATAACTTGTGGACTTACCTCCTCAATAATTCTTAATACTTGAAGAGTTTTTTCATCTATCCACCATTGATTTTTAGTAAAATCATTAGGTTTTGCTCCAATTACTCTTACTTTTTTGCCATCTAATTCTGTAGAATAGCTCAAATTCAGGTCAATTCCAAAGCTATTTACTTTTTCTAAAGAAGTTTTATAAGGATAAAAAGCAAAACCACCTATCATAAACAAAAGTCTATTCGGTGCATATTTTTTTTCTTTTAACACCCCAAAATCGTAACGGTAGGAACTGTCATTTTGAAATAAAACATAGTTACCGTTATTCATACCAAATTGGATTCTAAAGTATTTTGGGTAATTTACTTCTTCATACCAAACGGAATTTCCGTAAAGACTGTCATTTTTGTAGTGTTCATTTTCTTGTTTAAATTCGTAATGTTTAGGGATTCTGTTAAGGTTAGCAAGATAAAATTTTTTGTAAAACTTTTTAGCAGATTGAATTTTTTGAGCGTTAGCGAAGGAAAAAGAGAGAAAAAAAAGGAAAAAAAGTGCAGCTTTTGAGTAAGCGTGAGGGATGTGTAGGGGAAGCACTGCCTTTGACTGAAAGGAAAAGGATTGCCGAAGCGAATAGCGAAGCCCGAAGCAGCCCGACCCGTAGCGAAGCAAGGGACACGCCCTAATAATCTTAATCATGAAAATACTTTGGTAAGTGATTGAAAAGTTTCTGGGTGTTTAATATTGAGATACAACAAAAATAATCCCGCTAAAAGCAAAAGTGTTAAAATGGTTTTGATGATTTTTAAAATGGCTTTAAAGGCAATAAAGAAAGGTAAAAATTTAGTAACCAAAAAAGTAGCTGCTAATCCAGAACCTGCTGCACTCGTTGTTTGTACAACCATAGGCGATACTTTTGAACTAATATATGCTACTGCATACTGAAATGCAATGTAAATTATACCTATTAAAACCAAAAAAAATCCTAATTTTATTAAAATCCTTGAGGTCATATTTGAATTTTGAGTTTGATTTTTTTCTGGGTATTTGTCTAACCAGCTCATACAAAATTACAGTTTATTACGATTTTTCCAATACCAATAACCAAAAATGCTTGCAATTATATAAGGAACAGCTAATAAATAAATAATTCCACTGTTCAAACCTAAACCCACTTTTCCACCACTTTCAATTCCCGCTTGAACATTTTGTTTGCACATAGGACATTGAGCCATTAAAAAACTCCATTGAACAATAAACATTATTAAAAACAACAATAATTTTTTCATAACTTTATGAATAATAAGGTGAAATCATCAAATAAACTATTACGCCAGTGATGGAAACGTAAAGCCAAATCGGAAAGGTGTATTTTACAATTTTTTTATGTAATTCAACTTGGGAATTAATACCTCTATAAATAGAAAAAAGTGCTAAGGGTACTACAAAAATAGCAAGAAAAATATGGGTAATTAAAAAGAAGAAGTAAAGATAACGGATCATTCCATCACTGCCAAAACGAGTTTCTGGAACAGAAGCATGGTAAATTACATAAGAAACTAAAAATAAGGTAGACAAAATTAAAGCAGCAAACATAGAAGCTTTATGAAGTTTCAAATTTTTGTTTTTGATAAAATAAACCCCTAAAATCAACAAAAGACTTACGGTAAAATTGATACCAGCATTAAGAGTTGGTAAAAACTTAACGTTAAAACCCGTAATATTTAATTTAGGCATATACAACAAAATAGCCACCACTACGGGGATAGCAATTGATAAAACCCAAATTAAAGGCACATAAACTTTATCTTTTAAAACTTGATTTTTTTCCATAAATTTTAAACAATAGTGAATGCAATATTGTTCGCAAATATACTACAATTTTCAAGAATAAGAAAAGTTTTTTATAGGGTTTGGAAATAAAAAAATGTTTTTATAATATTGCAGTTCAAAATAAGCATTCAATGGGTACATACATAGAACAATTAAAATCCACCCAACAGCAAAATATATTAGAGGTTAAAGAATATGCAGGGGAAGTTACTTTTATTGTAAAATTATCGGGTTTGCATGATTTTTTAAAAGATTTAAAAACAAATCAAGGCTTTAATTATCTTGTGGATATTGTTGTAACCGATTTATACGAAGATGGTGATAGATTTGAAATTTCATATAATATTTTCAATTTGTCTAACAACTCTCGTGTTCGTGTAAAATCAAAAGTATCTGAAGATAAACCCGAAGTACCAACAGTTACAGATATTTGGCCTTCAGCAAATTGGTATGAAAGGGAACAATATGACATGATGGGTGTAATTTTTACGGGTCATCCTGATTTAAGAAGAATTTATATGCCCGAGGATTTTGAATATTTCCCTTTGAGAAAAGAATTTCCTCTTATTGGAATTCCAGGTTCTATCCAAACACCAGAAAAAGATCCCCCCAAAGGATATTAATACATGTTTTTCATATTTTTGTTAAACTCTCTGGTTTTCTAGAGGGTTTTTTTATTTTTGCAATCAAACCTTAGATTTATGAAACTGAATTTTTCAATATTACAAAAGCCTTATCCTATAGAAACATTAGCTTTTTTTAGAATAATTTTTGGGTTCTTAATGTTTTTTTCTGTTCTCCGTTTTTTTTGGAATGGTTGGATTGAAGAACTTTATATAAAACCTGAATATTTTTTTTCTTACTATGGATTAGAATGGATTAAGCCTTTCAAAAGTCCTTATATTTATTATTTGTTTAGCATTTGTGCAATTAGTGCCTTAGGAATTGCGTTTGGTTTTTGGTATCGTGCCAACACTGCAATTTTTTTCTTAACTTTTACTTACATAGAATTAATGGATAAATCTAACTATTTGAATCACTATTACCTAATCAGCATGTTAAGTTTTTTGTTAATCTTTTTACCAGCCCATAAAGCCTATTCAATAGACGTAAAACTAAATCCTCAAATTTTTTCTAAGCAAGTTCCTTATTACATGATTTTGATTCTAAAACTCCAAATTGTTTCCGTTTATTTTTTTGGGGGCTTATGTAAAATCAAGTACGATTGGTTAATCATGGCACAACCCTTAAAAATTTGGTTGGGAAGTTCCAGTCATTGGTTTTTATTAGGACCCATTTTTGCCCAAGAGTGGGCAGCTTATTTATTTTCTTGGGGAGCGATGCTTATGGATTTATCCTTGCCTTTTCTTTTATTCTACCAACCTACTCGTATTTATGCTTTTCTCATGGCATTTACTTTCCATCTCTTGACCCATCTTTTATTCTACATTGGAATGTTTCCTTTTATTATGTCAGCTTGTATATTAATATTTTTTGAACCCCAATTGCATCAAAAAATCTTGACTTTTTTTAAAATTCATCTACTCAACCCGAAAAACAACATAAAAAATAACCCATTACCCAAACCATTTTCCTATTCAATTTTTAAAATCTTCTTACCGATTTTCATGGGATTACAATTGTTTTTACCTTTTAGGTTTTTATTATATCCAGGGAATATGCTTTGGACAGAAGAAGGTTTTCGTTTTGCTTGGCATATTATGCTAATTGAAAAAGCTGCACATTTAGAATACCTCATCAAAGAACCTAATACTCAAAAACAATGGATTGAACATCCCGAGAACTATCTCACAAAAAATCAAGTAAAACAACTTTCTACTCAACCCGATATGATATTGGAATTTGCCCATTTTTTGAAGGATAAATACCAAAAGGAAGGCAAAATAATTGAAGTTTACGCAGATAGTTACTGTTCTTTGAATGGAAGACCCTCTCAAGTTTATGTGAACCCTAATGTAAATTTAGCAGAAAAAACTTATACCCCGTTTAAGGCATTTGATTGGATTATGCCTTTGAAGGATTAATACTTTCATCATTTTTTGGGCGTGCCCCTTGCTACGCTGCGGGTCGGGCTGCTTCGGGCTTCGCTTTCGCTTCGGCAATCCTTTGGTTGCTCAATCATTCGCAACCAAAGGCAGTGCCACTTCGTGCCCTCCGCATCCCTCACGCTTACCAAGCTTTAAAAGCATCTCCTATAAATGTTTATAACCAAATAAATTCCTCTAAATTCTATCAATCCAAACTTTAATTCTTCGTTTTTATTTTGTACTCTAATGATTATTCAAAATTTTAAATCTATCCGTAAAAAATTATTGATTTCATTGAAGAACTCAAAAATGAAAATTTTTTAGATGAAGAACGTTATGTAAAATCTTTTGTAAAAGGAAAGTTTAGAAATTTTGATTGGGGAAAACAAAAAATTCTCTATGAGTTAATAGCTCAAAATTTTTCTTCAAAACTTATTGAAATCACTTTAATGGAAATTGATGATGAAGAATATTTTCAAAAATTATATCAATTAGCAAGGAAAAAATTAACATCTTTACAGAAAGATGAACATGCTTATAGGAAAACCCAAAAGTATTTATTCCAGAAGGGTTATGAAATTGAGAACATTCAAAAAGTTTTAAAAAAAAATATCTCAAAAGTAATCGCTTACCCGCCAATTTTTTTAGGGAATAATAAATTGAATAAAATTCCCGCATTAGGTCTAAGATAATGAAAAGAGGTATCCCATTCTTTATGGTATTTCGCCCCAATAAAAAGGCTTACATTAGTCATAAAACTGCGATGATGATTACTAAATTTGATAGTAGGACCATTGATGTTAAGTCTTGCCAATAGATTATATCCCATATAATTTTCTAGTAAATTCGTATCGGTTAAAGGCATTTGCCAAGGTCTTTTTCCTTGCTCCCAACCTGCACCTAACATGAATGCAAAAACTACATGCTTCCAATTATCCAATTTCAAAAAACTATAAAGAAAAGAAGCAGAATATTGCATTCCTCCATGAGACCATTTTCCATTCAAATAATTTTTTGTGGAAATAAAATGGAAAGAATTTTCACGCGTAAGAGCCGCTTCTATAATGAAATAAGGGAAGTAAGAGTTATGACAAAAATGCCCTCTATTGAGCTGAAAAACAATCCCTTGCCCTTCTATCGCTTGAAAACCTAAACCAGGCCTCAACATCCTTTCGTTTCTTTGGGCTTCTTTATACCAATTTTGAGCATTGCCCCAACTAAAAAAAACAAGCATTCCTATAATACTCATCCACTTAAACATCATATTCAATTTATACACAAAAATATAAATTTTTTCTATCAGCATTTACCCAAAATAACCAATTTCTTACTTCTAATAGATTTTTTTGGTAATCCATTGTTTACCACCTTTATAGTGTTCGTTTATCCATAAAAAATAATGCAGTTTTTGCAAATCTTTGAAAAAAATATAAAATAAATTCCCTTAAATTCTATAAATCCAAACTTTAATTCTTCGTTTTTTTATTTTTGTACTCTAATGACTATTCAAGATTTTAAATC
>CAZBPK010000103.1:0-4978 GCA_964493765.1 uncultured Bacteroidia bacterium
AGTATGTATATAAAAAAACACAGAGGAAAGAAGTACACGGAGTGTTTATTTTCTATTTGTTTTTCTGTGTGTTGTGTGGTTGATTTATAAAATTCGCAATGCTATTGCGGAATATGCTTATTTTTTTAAGAATTTCTTACATGCTTCTAAAAAAATATAAATAAAATTTGCACATATTCAAAAACTCATTAGATTTGCAATCATTAAAATACATTAAAATTTTTTATTATGAAAAAATTTGCTTTAAATTGCGTTGAAAACGCTACACAGGTACACAGGTACACAGGTACACAGGTACACAGGTACACAGGTACACAGGTACACAGGTACACAGGTACACAATTAAGAATGTGTTATTGATTTTAGCTTTATGGCTTATGAATTCAACTGTAAATGGACAGTTAAGTAATTGGGTGTATTCAAGGTTCTCAAACAATAGTCAAGTACCCTTGTTAACAACAAGAACCAATGCAATCAATAATGTGAATAGTAGCTGTATGAGTGTAGTATTTGGTTCTGCTGATAATTTTTTGAATCAAACTCAATTAATATTTGGTGGATATGGAGGTGTAATTCCCGGAGCATCGCCCGTTTATACAATAATCTATCCCAATGGAAGCACTCAATGTTTTCCTATTAATGTTTATGGATATATTAATGAAATAGAGCCTGAATGTGCAATTGTTCCTATTGATTGCGATAAATATGGAATTTATTTTTCTGTTGTTGGAGAATTTGCAAGTACTTATAATGCTTTATTAGAAGTAATTGTAGATGTAAATAACCCAAGCATTCCTACTATTCATATATTACACCAAAACAACATTAATTCTATATATGAAACTACTAATTTATTTGCTGTTAATTCATTAACTATAGATGAAACACAACAAGGGAATCCCAGATATTTATACACAATAGGAGCTGGAAATAGTGGAAACGGAGAACATAAACGCTTGGTTAGATATACCCTAACCCCTAACGGTGCAATAAATCCGACTACAATTGTAAATAATATTGCTCAAGGAAGAGAAAATCCAAGTCAAAATTTATATTTAGATTATACGCTTTCCACTATTCAACCTCTTCAAATTGCTGATATTTTTTCTGAAATGGAACTTTCTCCAAATGGTAAGTATATTGCAATCGCTTTTAGACTCAGAAATTTAAACTCTGTTCCACCCGTTTTAGATAATCGTTCTCATTTAAGAATATTTGATACACAAAACGGTTCTATTGTTGCTGAATACTCTGACATTAACTTGCAAATTAATGGATTGGAATTTTTGAATGATAATTTAATTTATTTTAATTGGCAACACTTAAATGATAATTCTCTCGGTGGTTTGCGATATTGGAATTTTTTAGTGAACTCACCTATTAATATTCCTAATACCAATAGATATTCCTTGAGTAAAATTGAATACGGAGTAAGAGAAAACAATCAAAAAAGAATGTTTATTTGGACAAATCCTCAACTAATCAATAATACTTATGTTTGTACATTACAATCCTTTACTCATAATTTGAATAATAATAACATTAATTTTCAAAATCACATTAACAATTTTAGTATTGATCCGAATTTATATTCAGTTTGGGGTATTCATAACGTTTTTCTTCCTGAACAAATTGATGGTCAAGATTATACCTTTAACAATTTTTTTGTTTGTCGTGAAAATATTCATATAGATAATAATACGGATTGGAATACGATGTCTTTGGTTGTAAATAACACCGGCACTAATCCAATAAGGGTTTCTTTTGAAAATACTACTATTAATTTTAACCAACCTATTGTATTTAGAAATTGTAACATTACCGTTGCACCCAATGCTGCTATAAATATTCAAAATTCTAATGTTTCATTTATTGATTGTAGTTTCAGGGCTTGTAACGGAGGGCTTTGGGAAGGTATTCGTTTAAGTAACTCTACTTTAACCGTTAGAAATGAAAATCGTAATGCTTGGTTTACTTATGCAAGAGTAGGGATTGTATGTACGGATAATTCCAACTTAATCGTAGAGAATGCTCGTTTTAGAGACAATGAAATTGCTATTCGCTTACAGCAAGTTAATGGTAATCAAAATCAAGTTCGTGTCGTAAGAACCCGTTTTACTTATAATGAAATATTTTTTAGGGATTGTCCCTTAGAACCCGGTTTTGTTCAAAACAATGAATCTGTCGGTATTGAAATTAATAACTGCCAAAATTTGACTATCGGAGATTTATCTTCTATTGATTTTACCAATTATTTTACAGATAATTTAATAATTGGTATAAGAGCCACAAGTTTTAATAATCAAATTTTCATTGAGAATAATCAATTTTCTAAACTCCAAGTTGGTATAGCTGCTGCTCAATCACAAAATTTTCATGTTAACGGTAATAACTTTACAAACAATTGGATAGGATATTTAGGTGCCAATATATCGGGGAGTGTAACTCAAAATAATTTTGATAAACATGAACATTCAGGGCTTTTTTTGGGTAGATTTGTTAATTATCCCATGACCAATATGACAATTTCTAACAATGGTTTTAGAAATCATGCTTTTTCCGCTATCATGATAGCCTCTGATGCTTACCAAAATTTAACTATTGAAAGAAACAATATTTCAAACAACTCTTCTTATAATCAAGGTGCAGGTATAACTTTGGATTTTGGTTCTAATAGCATTACTCATAATAATTATATCATTCAACAATGTACCTTAAGCCAAGTGGGCGTGGGTATTTTTGCGAATAACTTTAATGATGTGATAATTCAAAATAACCAAATTACTTTGAGTGGTGCTATGGCAAACAGTAATTTCCAAACTTTTAGACCGTCGGCTATTTTTATCAATCGTTCCAATAATTTTGTAATACAGAATAATACTTTGGAAGTGCCAACTAATAAAGTAGGAAATGGTAGATATTTACATGGTATTGCCGTGGACAACACTCCTTTTGTAAAAATCCAAGAAAATATTATTCGCAGATTTACTTATGGAATATGGTTGAGTAGTAGTTTATTGAATCAAGTACAAGTAACTTGTAACCAAATGGAAAATTGCGAAAATGGAATGGCATTTAATTATGCTTCTTCAGGATTACAATTTGGTGTTCCCGGCGCCCCTGCTGATAACCAATGGAGACGTACCAACTTCAATCTCCCTTTCAATTCCCATACCCTTGCTTGGTACACTTTCGCAGATTCTTACCAATATTATGCAAGAACCAATAATCCAAACACACCCAATATTATTCATAACCCTACAGTGAATAACTTCTGGCCTAATCAGTTTAATAATTTTCTAAATCAATGGGAAGCAAAGCCCTTAAATTCTATAATTGTGAACAATCCACCACCTTTTGGTTGCACAAGTTTTGGACAAAATAGAAGAGTTTTGGTCAATGCTCAACAAAAATTCAGTGAGAAAGTCAAAACCTTTCAGGTGCTTACTCGTGATACTAGTATTTTGCCATTATATCCTTTGGAACAGCAGTTTTTGGTTCAATATCAAAATACCAATGTACGCTATTTAGCCGAGTTAGAACAAGCTATTCATAAGCAAGATACCCTTTTAGCAGATAGCTTGATTCAAACCATTGTGCCTGATTCCTTAGAAGAATCCGATTATAAAGTCGTGCTTTGTGCAGAAAAACAATACCTCACTACCGGTAAAATTTGTGATAGTACTTATCAGGTCTTATCTGTAATTGCATCCAAACACCATAGAGAAGGTTTTGAGGTGATGCAAGCACGTTATTTGAAATTCTTGTACGAAACTGAACATCGTTTGCCTTTAACTCCTTATTATCTTTTAGAAGTTGAAGATTATTTAACTTACGGTCAAAGACCTCAAAAAACTGAGATTGTAGAAATTACGATGACTCAAATAGCCATTTATCCGAATCCCAACAAAGGTAGCTTTTTTGTAGAAGGATTTGACCATGGTTCAGAATTGGTGATTTATGATTTGATGGGGAAAGAAGTATTTAAGACCCTATTGAACCAAGAATATGTCCAAGAAATTGAAACAGATTTGGTTACAGGGATGTATGTCGTAAAAGTGCAGGACAAAGTGTTTAAATTAATCGTAGAATAAATGAAGATAACCAAGAAGGGTTTCAAAAGCCCTTCTTGGTTTTTTAAGGTAAATATTTGGTTATGAAATGGATAGGAATTTTAATTGGAATGTTGAATATATTTCATTCATTGTATGGACAATTGGATAAATATCCTTATGTGATACAAGTTAATGTGGATACTTTTTTATTTATAACAGAAAATGGACACTATTTAGAAAACTATCCCGTAGATTCTGTATTTGGCTGGAGAGATAGTTTGAGTTTTGGTGGTGAAGGAATGGCAGCTTTTTATAAAAAAAATGATAAAAAATTATATTTTAGTACAACACCCATATTACATATAGCAAATTTTGAATTTAAAATGAGTTCTACATTTATTTATGTAGTAGATAATTTAAAAAATATTAACGAAATTGCAATTTTAGATAGTGCTACTGATGGTTCTTCATGGCAAGGTTCCAATATAATTAACATAGATAGCACTATCTATATTTTTTTTACTGGATTTAACAATTATGAAAGACAAAAATACCTTTATTGTAAAATAATGGACGATAGAATAGTTAAAATTGGTTATAGAGATACTACGAAACGTTCAGAGGCAATGAAATGTATAAGGCATTGTAATGGAAGAGATTGGTGGGTTCTTAATTTTGACCATACCTTTAATCATTTGTTTACATATTTGGTAACTAATGATACTGTATTAGAAAAATCTTATTATAATTTCAATAACATTAATTTAATAGATACAAATTTTTACTTTATTGGAAATATTTCATATGAAAAAATAAATAGCCGAATTCTGTTGTCCGCTTTTAATACAAAAAATAAGATTTTAAATCTATATAATTTTAATAGAAAAAATTCCTCACTTAATTTTGTTTATAATCTTTTTAAT
>CAZBPK010000104.1:0-13811 GCA_964493765.1 uncultured Bacteroidia bacterium
CCTTAAACTTTTAATTGCATTTATAATGTTAGTTCTTTCCTCCGCTGCTTTTTTCTTTTTCTCTTCTGCCTTTTTCTTTTCCTCCTCCAGTAATCGTTCTTTCTCCTCAGCTCTTTTCTTTTCCTCCTCCAGTAATCGTTCTTTCTCCTCAGCTCTTTTCTTTTCCTCCTCTGCCCTTTTCTTTTCTTCTTCTATCTCTTTTCTACTCTCTTCCAAGGCTTTTATTTACTTCTTTTCTTTTTCCTCAAACATTGCATTAACACTACGCCATGCCTCTTGTTCCATTTCTATCAGTTTCCTTTCCTCTGGATTTATCCCTGAATAATGCAATATCTCTGCTGTCAGCTTGATTTCTTCATTGTCTATGGGATAGGGATAATCCTTTATGATTTTACTATTATCTATAAAATACGATTGCTCAAATATGCTTAACAATTTGTCCAGCTTCGTTTGGTAACGGCTTGTTATCCTTTCTACTTGAACAATATAACTATCATGAGTGAGCTTTTCTACAAATTCACTCTTCTTGTCTATTATCCGTTTCTCTATCAACTCTTTGTAATTTCGTTCTACCTTGATGCAAGCTGAATCAATTTCAGGAATGGTAAAACCTAATATGTAAATCGTTGTAATTGGTAAAATTTGTTTCTCGTTATCAATATAATCTTCTTTTTTGTATTGCTCGGCAAGATAGTTTCTAAATCGCATCAAATCAATGTAATTCCTTGCTTTTTGAATTTCAATTAATACTTTCTTGCTTTCGCCTTTTTCGGTTTTGATGGTGGCAATAAAATCCAAACGAAAGACGGCTAAGCCTGCTAATTCATCTACATAAGTAAATTCTTGGGGTTTGACTTCCACTTTTTCAATATTTTCTTCTAAAAGAGTGCCAATAAAAAATTTGGCAACCCTTTCGTTTTCCATCATTCTTTTAAAAACTACGTCATAAATGGGATTAGCAATAATCATAACGCAAAGATAATGAAAATCTTCAAGATTTTATATCAATATCATATACTGCGAATTCAATTTACTTAATTAGGCTATTTGTTAGTAAGTTGCTATTATAACCAAAAATTTGTAATTTTGCGGTTTGATAAATAGAAAAAATGTTAGGTTTTCTTAAAAAATTATTTCAATCTAAAATTGATAAAGATATGGCTGAATTACGCCCTATCGTGGATTTAGTAAACAATGAATACGTTAAACTTAAAAGCCTTTCAGATGATGAACTAAGACAAAAAACTACTGAATTTAAAAACTATATTCAGCAAAAGACTTCTAATCTTAGAAATAAAGTTCAAGAACTTATAACTCAATCTCAAAATGAACAAGACTTAAACAAAAAAGAGAAGCTATATAATGATTTAGACGTTGCCAAAAAAGAACTTAATAAAGTAATTGAAGAAGCCTTAAAAGATTTACATCCAAAAGCTTTTGCTGTTGTAAAAGAAACTTCTCGCAGATTTACAGAAAATCAACAATTAGTAGTTACAGCAACGGACTGGGACCGAAAAATTGCACAAAAAAAGAAAAATGTAATTATTGAAGGGGACAAAGCGATTTGGAAAAATCATTGGATTGCTGCTGGAAATGAAGTGGAGTGGAACATGGTTCATTATGATGTACAGTTAATTGGTGGTTCTGTTTTGCATCAAGGAAAAATTTCTGAAATGGCTACAGGGGAAGGTAAAACATTAGTAGCCACGCTTCCTACCTATCTTAATGCCCTTGCTGGAATGGGTGTTCATATTGTTACTGTAAACGATTATTTAGCAAGAAGGGATTCCGAATGGAATGCTCCTTTATTTGAGTTCCATCAACTTTCTGTGGATTGTATTGATATTCATGAACCCAATTCCGAAGAACGTAAAAATGCTTATTTAGCGGATATTACTTATGGTACAAACAACGAATTTGGTTTTGATTACCTCCGTGATAACATGGTTACACACCCTGAACACCTAGTTCAAAGAGATTTACATTATGCTATCATAGATGAGGTGGATTCTATTTTAATTGATGAAGCACGTACCCCTTTAATTATAGCAGGTCCTGTTCCTCAAGGTGATAAACATGAATTTGATATTCTAAAACCAAGAATTGAAAAACTTGTTAATTTGCAGAAAGAAGTTGTTAATGAAAACTTAGCACAAGCACGTAAAATGTTATCCAATGGTTTGGAAGGATTAAAAGAGGCTGATAAACTGAAAGCAGGTACTTATATTTATCGTGCTCATAAGGGTTTACCTAAACATAAAGCTCTATTAAAATTCCTTCAAAATGACCAACATAAAATTTTAATGCAAAAAGCTGAAAATCATCATTTGGAGGATAATGCAAAAAAAATGTATTTGGTTGATGATGAGCTGTACTTTACTATTAATGAAAAAAATAATCAAATTGAATTAACGGATAAAGGTCGTGATGCTTTAACCTTGAAGGAAGAAGATCCTAATTTATTTATATTGCCTGATTTAGGGCATGAAATTGCAAAAGTTGATAATAATCCCAATCTTTCTGATGAGCAAAAACTCCATGAAAAAGAACGTATTATCAAAGAATTTTCAGATAAATCAGAACGTTTACATTCTATTCATCAATTATTGAAAGCTTATACTTTATTTGAACGAGACGTACACTACATAGTACAAGAAGGAAAAGTAATGATTGTTGATGAGAACACGGGTCGTGTTATGCCAGGAAGAAGATGGTCTGATGGTTTACACCAAGCTGTTGAATCTAAAGAAAATGTAAAAATTGAAGCTGCAACTCAAACTTATGCAACTATCACCCTGCAAAATTTCTTTAGAATGTACCACAAAATTGCAGGTATGACCGGAACAGCAGAAACAGAAGCAAAAGAATTTTATGAAATTTACAAATTAGATGTTGTTTCTATTCCTACTAATAAACCTGTTGTTCGTAAAGATTTAGATGATAAAGTTTATAAAACACGTAGAGAGAAATACAATGCAATTATTGAAGAAGTAGAAACCTTAATTGCCAAAGGAAGACCCGTTCTTATTGGTACAACTTCTGTAGAAACTTCTGAAACTTTAAGCCGTTTATTTAAGCAAAGAAATATCAATCATGAATTATTAAATGCAAAGCATCACCAAAGAGAGGCGGAAATTGTAGCAAAAGCTGGTCAATCTGGAGCTGTAACTATTGCAACCAATATGGCAGGCCGTGGTACAGATATTAAATTAGGTCCTGGGGTTAAAGAAGCCGGGGGGTTAGCAATTATTGGTTCTGAGAGACACGAATCTAGACGTATCGATAGACAGTTGCGAGGCCGTGCTGGACGTCAAGGAGATCCCGGTTCTTCTCAATTTTTTGTTTCTTTAGAAGATGATTTGATGAGGCTTTTTGGTTCTGAGAAAATTGCCAAAGCAATGACCATGCTTAATATGAAAGAAGGCGAAGTGATTCAATCCTCTTGGATAACCTCATCTATTACTAAAGCACAACAAAAAGTAGAAGAAAACAACTTTGCAATGCGTAAACGTTTATTAGAATACGATGATGTAATGAATTACCAAAGGGATAACATCTATCGTAAACGTCGTAATGCTCTTTTTGGGGATAGAATTAAAATTGATTTAGAATATATGCGTTCCCAACTTTGTGAAAACATTGTAAAACGTTATCATGAAGTAGGAGATTCCGATTCTCTCAATTTAGAAGTGTTACAAATTTTTGGTATTGATTTAAAATTAAAACCTGAAGACCTAGATAGGATTTCCGCTCAAAAAATTAGTGAAAATTTATATCAACAAGTTACTCAAAAATACATTGACAAATCAAGCCGTTTAGCTCAAGATGTTTTCCAAGCTGCTCAACATTTCTTTGTACAAATGTCTGAACAAAGAAAAAATGATCCTCAGTTTTTAGAAGTACTTCCTAATATTTCTATGGAAATTCATTTAACTGATGGTTCTAAAACTGCAAGATTAGCTATCCCTATTGGACAAATTATTGAAACCGAAGGTAAAATAGTAACGGATAGTTTTGAGAAAACAGTAGTTTTAGGGGTTATTGATGAAACCTATAAAGACCACCTCCGAAACATGGATGATTTAAGACAATCTGTACAAAACGCTGTATTTGAGCAAAAAGACCCCCTCTTAGTTTATAAATTAGAATCTTCAGCTTTATTTCAAAATCTTTTAACACATATCAACATGCAGGTTTTATCTTTCATGCTAAAAGCAGAACCTGTAAATCCTGAACCTCAACAAAACCAACCAGTTCAAGAACCTAAACGTGATGATTTCTCTAAATTGAAAACTCAACACGAAGAAAGAACTGTTGGGGTCGATGAAACTGATGTTTATGATGAATACGAGGAAATTTATGCCAATTCTGATAAACCCGATCCTTACGCAAATCTTTCTAGAAAAGAAAGAAGAGAATTAGAAAGAAAAAATAAAAAGAAAAAATAAAATCTACATGAAAGTTTTGGGAGTAATTCCAGCTAGGTTTGCCTCTACTAGGTTAGAAGGCAAACCTATTTTAAGGATTGGTGATAAACCGATGGTAGTTCATGTTTATCAAAATGCTTTAAAATCTTCATTTTTAAATAAAGTAGTTATTGCAACCGATCACATCCATATTTATGAAACTTGTCAAAAATTTGGTTGTAATGTAATTATGACCTCTGAGTCTCATCCTTCAGGAACCGATAGAGTAATTGAAGTATCAGAACAGTTTCTGGATTTTGATGTAATTATTAATATTCAAGGTGATGAACCTTTTTTGAATTCTAATTCTATTGATGAGTTGGTTCAAATTTTTATTCAAAACCCAAATGCAGAGATTGCAACCTTAGTAAAAAAAATTGATAATTCTGAAGATTTATGGGCAGATTCAGTAGTTAAATGTGTGAAAGATTCTTTTGGTAAAGCCTTATATTTTTCAAGAAGTGTGATTCCTTATTTAAGAAGTGAAAAAAATAAGGAATTATGGCATCAAAAACATTCTTTTTGGAAGCATCTAGGTATTTATGGTTATACTCATAAAGCTCTGCAAAAGATTAAAATGCTAAATCAAAGTTCCTTAGAACAATGCGAAAGCTTAGAGCAACTTCGTTGGTTAGAAAATAGTTTGCAGATTTATACTAGTGAAACTTCATTTCAATCACTTGCAGTAGATACATTGGAAGACTATCATAGAGCTATTCAATACTGGGAATCTCATTTTACAACTGAATAATAAAAAATTTTTAAAAATTTATTTTTATTTGCCCTTATTTTTAATTTTTTATAAATAAAATGCTTAAAGTCAAATAAATTTAGAAGGAATGAAAAATAATAATTAATATTCTTGAAATTTTATAGACTAACTTTCAATAATACTTGAAAAATTAGCCATTATAACTAAAAAATAAAATCTTTTGAAAAAAATTTGTAATTGAAAATCAAATAGTTATATTTTTTTAAGCAAATTTATTTTCATTTTTTTTTGAAAAATAGAAATATTGATATATCTTTGTACCATAATTAAAAGTTATCAAAATGGCAAGCAAAGAGAATCTTGAACAAATTGTAAAAGGGCATGTATTATATGCAATGGGTGCAGGTTTAATTCCCGTTCCTGGATTAGATGTAACAGGAGTAACAATTGTACAATTAGATATGTTAAAGAAAATTGCTCAAGAGTATGAAGCAGATTTTTCTGAACACCAATTGAAAGCAATTTTAGCAGCTCTTGGAAGCAATATTTTTGCAAAAATTGGTGCAAATTCAGGTTGGTTTGTGCCTGCTTTTGGTCAAACTGTAAGCCAATTGACAATGTCAGCTTTATCTGGTGCATTAACTTACGCAATTTCACAAGTTTATATCAAATATTTAGAAGATGGCAAATTATTTGAATTTGACTCTGAAAAATATAAAGATTTTTTTAATGAACAATTTGAAAAAGGAAAAGAATTTGTAAAAAATTTAGGTAAAAAAAATAATACAGAAACTGATCCTGTTGAGAAATTAAAAGAATTAGCTGATTTAAAAGAAAAAGGTGCAATTTCTGAAGAAGAATACGCAACTATGAAAGAAAAATTATTCGCATCACTATAAAAATAACTAAATTTTTCATATTAAATAAATATTTTGAGTTCCTAAGTTTGAGAGGCTAAAACTTTATAGCCTCTTTTTTTGTTTTTATAATGCTTACATTGTAACTTTGCAAAATCTAAAATAAATTTAAATGATATGAATTTTCAATTAACTGAAGAACATTTAATGATACAAAAAATGGCACGTGATTTTGCTCAAACAGAGTTACTGCCAGGAGTTATTGAAAGAGATGAAAAACAATTTTTTCCTCAAGAACTTCTCAAAAAATTAGGTGACCAAGGTTTCCTAGGATTAATGGTTGATACGAAATATGGTGGTGGTGGTTTAGATACCATTTCTTATGTTTTAGTGATGGAAGAATTATCTAAAATAGATGCTTCCGCTTCTGTAATGGTCTCTGTTAATAACTCATTAGTTTGTTGGGGATTAGAAAATTTTGCTAATGAAGAACAAAAACAAAAATATTTAGTACCTTTAGCTAAAGGTGAAAAAATTGGTGCATTTTGCTTATCTGAGCCTGAAGCTGGCTCCGATGCTACTTCTCAAAAAACTACCGCCATAGACTGCGGAGATTATTATTTATTAAATGGTACCAAAAACTGGATAACCAATGGTAGCAATGCTTCTACTTATTTAGTGATAGCTCAGACCGATAAAGAAAAAGGTCATAGAGGAATTAACTGCTTAATTGTAGAAAAAGGTATGGAAGGTTTTACTGTGGGTCCTAAAGAACAAAAATTAGGAATTAGAGGTTCTGACACCCATTCTTTACAGTTTAATGATGTAAAAGTTCCTAAAGCTAATAGAATTGGTGAAGAAGGTTTTGGATTTAAGTTTGCTATGAAAACTTTAGCTGGAGGAAGAATTGGTATTGCTGCTCAAGCTTTAGGTATCGCCTCTGGTGCTTATGAATTAGCTTTAAAATACTCCAAAATAAGAAAAGCATTTGGCACTGAAATTATGAACCATCAAGCTATCCAATTCAAACTAGCGGATATGGCAACTCAAATTGATGCTGCTCGTTTGTTATGTTTTAAAGCTGCTTATGAAAAAGATAGGGGGCTTGATTACGGTCAATCTGCCGCTATGGCTAAATTGTATGCTTCTAAAATTGCTAATTATGTTGCTTCAGAAGCTATCCAAATTCATGGTGGTAATGGGTATGTAAAAGAATATCATGTAGAAAGACTTTTCAGAGATGCTAAAATTACAGAAATTTATGAAGGTACTTCTGAAATTCAAAGAATTGTCATTTCAAGAAGTATTTTAAATTCATAAAATTTTTCCAAAAATTCTAAGAAGCGTAGCCAATTTGGTTACGCTTTTTGTATTTATGAGTGAGAGATTTATTCTTTATGTGATATGATTTTTTGTTCTTAAATGGAAGAATAAGGGCTAGGGTACACCCAAATTCATAAACCTATAATAACACAAAAGCCGCCTTATTCAAGCGGCTTTAATTGTAAGATATTTCTAAAAAATTAGTTTCTATATTTAGCGAATTTAGGATTATCTTTCATTACGCTGAAAACAGGATTTGAAAATACTTCAGATTTGTAAGACTTGTCTAAAGCAATTGCTCTATCTAATTCATCGATTGTTTTATCGGTCAAACCTTTATAAGCGTAAACAACAGCTAAATTGAAGTGTGCTTCAGCAATATTTTCATCAAGAGCAATAGCTTCTTTAAAATCAGACTCAGCTTCAGTAATTCTATTGGCTTTTAATCTTGCAACACCACGATTATTTAATGCTGCTGCACCATTTTGATTTTCAGATAATAATGCATTATATTGTTTAATTGCTCCAGACAAATATCCAACTTTTTCCATCATTACTGCTCTATTCAATAATAAACCAGAATTGTTAGGATTCTTTTTAACATAATCGTTGTAAGTATCTAACATTTTCATTCTGTCTGATAAAGAATATTTATAAGCAAATTTGGTTTTAAAAGCTAATGATGCAATACCATATTGGTCATTGGAAGGGTCTAAAGATTGAGCTTTTTCTATATCACGAATAGCACTTTCAATATCACTCAATCCCCAATAGTAAGTAGAACGCATAGCGTAGAGATTAGGTTTTTCATTGTTAGGAATTAATTTATTTAAGATACCAAGCCCTTTGTTTGCATCAGCTCCTTTTACATACTTGCCTATGGTCATAGTTTTGGTAGAAACATTATAAAGCTCAGGAGAAATCACAGGTAAAGTAGAAGGATAATAATCGGTGTACATTTTATCAGGTTGCCAATCAAAAGTGAAAGTTATTAAAGTATGACGGCAGTTTTCTAGCACTTCTTTTACAAATTTTTTCCAATGAGGCATTTTTCTAAACTGAGCTTCTTTTGCATCAGCATCTTGAGAAGAACCCGCAATATCTAAAATTTGTTGGCGTTCTTCATCTGTAAAATTCGCTGTTTTTGTTAGGATATCTAATCTTTCCCAGTCTTCACCTAAACCATTAGGAGAAACTGGTATTTCTTGGCCTTGCTTAGTAAAGTATTCCGTAACATAGTCTGCAACCGCTTTAGAACGAGCTTCAGATAGTTTTTGATTATAAGATACTGTACCTCCTTGAGATGCGTAACCGTCTATATTTACAGAAACAACCTTAAATCCGTCTCTTTCATATTTTTGAATATAATTTACGATTACATTCATAAGTTCTTCTTTTTTGAATTTAGTGGAACTCATTGGGAAAATAAGGTCTAATGTACCTTTAAAACCTTTGTAACGGTATGTTTCATCTTTGATGTCTAAATCGGGTAAAGCCACAATCGTAGCGGGTCTTACTTCTTCCCATGGTTTATCTGTACAGCAAGAACCATCTAATGGACCAATTGGAACATCAACAGAATTACAAAATACTTTTTTTACTTTTCCTTTTTTATACTGAACAATTGAAAAATTTAATGTTATTTGTTTCCCATCTAATTTAGTCCCCACAGGTAATTTATATCCAAAATATGGATTTTGATTAGCTTTAAAATAAGCCTCATCTACTACTAACATTCCTAAATCACCAGAAAAGTCTTCTTGAATATCTTTTAAGTGCTCTTGACCTTGGTATTTACCAGTTACATGCACTGCAACTCCTTTTTTCAAATATTTCCCATATTCTAAATCACCAATAAGACGGAAATAGACGGTATCGCCTTTTTGTTCAAATTGACCAGGCTCTAAGAAAAAGTAGTCAAATTGTGAATTATCATACTCACTTACTCTTAATTTATTGGGTCCAGAATTTGCTTCAATTAAAGCTTTAACTTCATTTTGGAAAGATTCACATGTATTTTGTACTTTCTTTCCATCGTACTTTGTTTTATTGATTAATCCATCTGGAGTACATGCCGTTGTGATGTATAGGAACGCACCTGTTAATAATAACTTACAATTCAAGAATGACTTCATATTCATTTGCTTATTTTATTTATGGTTGAGTTTTTGAATGATAACTTTTTCAAAGTGGCAAAATTATAAATTAAATTTATATTTATGCAACCCCTATAAACTTTTTTCTCAAAAAATTTACAAATTGTGAATAATTTCTTCCCTTTATTCGTTTATAATTGATTTTTTTTATCCAATTTTGCGGGCAAATTTATTTTATTAACATTATGAAAATTGCAATTGTCGGTGCTACTGGATTAGTGGGTAGAGAAATATTAAATGTTTTAGAAGAATTTCAAGTACCTTTTGATGAAATTTATTTTACTGCTTCTGAACAATCAGTTGGAAAACCTTTGACATTTAAAAATCAAAATTATACCATTAAAAGTTTAAACGAAGTAATTAGCTTAAAGCCCAATATAGCCATTTTTTCTGCTGGTTCTTCTGTTAGCTTAGAATTTGCTCCTAAATTTAAAGAAATTGGTTGTTATGTTGTGGATAATTCTTCTGCTTGGAGAATGCATGAAGATGTACCCTTAGTTGTTCCTGAAATTAATTTTGATAGCATTAAAAAAGAGGATTTTATTATTGCTAATCCTAACTGCTCCACTATACAACTGGTTATGGTTTTATACCCAATTTACCATCGTTACGGATTAAAAAGAATGGTGGTTTCTACTTACCAAGCTGTAACCGGAACAGGTAAAAATGCCGTTGAACAACTTATGGGCGAAAGACATAATTCTTCAGACACAAAAAAAGTTTATCCTTATCCAATTGATTTAAACTGCATTCCTCAATGTGATGTATTCCTTGAAAATGATTACACCAAAGAGGAAATGAAAATAGTTAATGAAACTCGTAAAATTTTAGATAATCAAAACCTAAGAATAACTTCTACCGCTGTACGTGTACCCGTTATCGGTGGTCATTCAGAATCCGTAAATTTAGAATTAGAAAAATCTTTTTCTGTTCCTGATATTAAAGAAATTTTGTACCAAACTCCAGGGGTTATTGTTTTAGATAATCCTTCCGAAAAAGAATACCCAATGCCTATTCTTGCACAGGGAAAAAATGAAGTTTTTGTAGGTAGAATCAGAAGAGACGAGTCCATTGATAACGGTTTGAATTTATGGATTGTAGCTGATAATTTACGTAAAGGCGCTGCTACCAATGCAGTGCAAATTGCTATGAGGCTACAAGAAAAGTTTTTTCCAGATACAAAGTAATTTATTAATCATTTTTTGGGCGTGCCCCTTGCTTCGCTGCGGGTCGGGCTGCTTTGGGCTCCACTTCCGCTTCGGCAATCCTATTACACTTTTTCTCAAAAGTGTAATAGGCAGTGCTAAACCCTTCGCATCCCTCACGCTTACTACACAAGTGTTTCTTGCGTTTAATCTAAATGTATTCTTTGAACTTCAAAATGAAATGGCTCATGAGTTGCCAAGGTAATTAAATGATTTTCATGAATAAAATATTGTGTATTTATTTTTTCATTTTCAAAGTACCATTGTTTTTCTTTGTAGTTCACTAATTTAATATGATTGGCTAGCCCAATAGCTTTGAGTTTGATGATTGCTTCTATGTGTGTCCAACTCCATATAAAACAATTTAAAGAATCTTCATCATGTACAATTTTATTCCAAACTGAAGGAGATAATCGCGATTGAAACACTTTCCAATCTGTTTTTCTATGTAGGTATTCAATATCAATTCCAATATCAATCTCCCAACTCCAAACCAAAACTACTTTTTCCAATGATTTGCTATAGCTAAAAAATGGTGGTGTATTTGGGTGATGAATATAGGGTTTTTGATTTTGTACATAATGCAAATCTTCAAAATCATATCCCCACGTCTTTAACATTTTATGAACCAAAATTTTTGAAACTAAGGATTGATTTTGTTCTTCGGGATATTTAAACTTTAAAATTTCTTTTTGTAATGGAATTGGCAATGAATGTAATAACTCATTTTTTTTTTGAAAAAAATTTTCATCCCATGAGGCTATCCAAACAAAAACGTTATTCATAAAAATTTATTCCTGAGAAGATTTTTCTTCCCCTACAATCCACAAATCAAAGGATGAACCTTTAGGAACAGAATCATTTTCAGAATATTTAGGATTTTGCTTAAATATCTCTCCTTCTTTATACTTTTTATGAGTTTTTTCGTATTTCGTTCCTCCAACACTCAAACCTTTACTGTATAAAATGTTCATAGCCTCATTGATATTTAATCCTACTAAATCTGGAATAGGGACTTTTTCATCTCCGAGTCCTTTACTTACTATCAAATCAATAGCAGAGCCTTCTAAAACCTTATCACCAGGTTTTATACGCTTCCCTTTATATTCAACTCCAATAACTGCATCTTTTGCCTCACCATGTTGATAAGTCAATTTTCCAATTTTTAATTTCCAGTTTTCAAGCATGTATTTAGCTTGCTGAATATTTACATCTATAATTTCAGGAAGCTTAACCATAGGTGGTGTAGATTGATTGACAATTAAATATACCTTCCTACCCGGTTTAACTTTCTCATAAGGTAAAGGTTCTTGAGCTAAAACAGTTAACGGCGCAAGATGAGCTTGATATTGTGAGTCTTGGACTTCATAATTCAAATCTGCTTTATAAAGTTCCTTCTTTGCATCAAATAAATTCTTATTCACAACTTCTGGAACCGTTGTTGATTCACCATGCTTAGTAAAAAAAGGCAAAAAAACATAAAAAAATAACAGCATAATCAATAAAGTTCCTACAATAAGAGTTGATAATAAAACCCAAAACTCTTTTGATTTGAAATATATCTTCCATGATATTTCTTCTTTATGCTCGGTTTCTTGACCTTCTATCATATTTTATTTATGAACATGCAAAGTTAGCAGACTTTCATGGAAGTTACAAAGTAATTTTTTTAATGTTTTTTTCATTGAAAGTAAATGTCAGCAATTGTTGGAGTTAGGTCTTATACAACAAGCGTTACTCTGCGTGCAATAACCTCTGTAGTTTCTGCCTCCATTAATATCACTGGTAGGTTTGCAGACTGGATTGAAAAAATATTTTTTTTCTTTAATGGAAAAGGAGCTTTTTTAACTAAATTTATCAATTGTAAGGTTTACAAAAACTAATATGATAATTTTTTTTAATATTCAGTTTAAAAGGTAATTTTTGCATATAATGATGCGAAATTAAGCGATTTAAAAGAAGATTAACATTTTTTATAGCTTCTACTCTTGACAAGTTTTTTTGTTGTTGTTTTTCGAACATAATTTAAATAATCCTAAATAAAAAATATGTATATCAGTATGCAAAAATTTGCTGTGAAGAACCGGGCAGCAGCTGTTATACGAAAGTTGATGAATGTGGAAACGTATGCATTATTTTATGTTTAGCTTAAGACCTAATTACTTCTGGCTTTTCTGGATCATTTTATCCAGTCAAGCCATTTGTCAATCTAACCGCAAAAACGTTATTCCTTCTTTTGAATTTCTCTTCGGAATAAATCTTATAGTCATTTAGTGTTTGATGAAAAAAATAGTAATATTCAGGAAGGAAAATATCTTTTTTCTTATTATGAAATAAAACCTACTTCTAAAAAATTGGGAGCATTACAAATCACAAGGGATAGTCTTTATAAAAGTTATGAAGTCCCTGAGGATTTTAAGAAATATTGGAAAGAAGTCTTTCATCAACCATTAAAAGAAGGGAATTATTTGTTAATTCCCATAGAAAACAGTTGTATTCCATGTTTAGGGACTATTCTCAAAAAATTAGAAAACGAGAAAAACAAATGGTGTAATTCTAATTTAAAAGTGATTATAATTGGTTTGCCTTCTATTTTGGAAGAGAAATATCGTTCTTTGAATATGGAGGTTCCGAAAGATTGTTATTATTTTGATTTTAATAAGAAGTTATTAAGGTATATGAAATCTTTCATTAATTTTCGTTTAATTAGTATAGATGAAAACGAACAAATTATAGAAGACCGGATTTTAAATCCCCAAGATTTACCAATACTTGAGAAGTTATTAAATTCTATAGAACAAAAATAATAGGATGATTTAGAGTTATTTTGATTTTGGATTAATGCAGGTTTAATTTCGGTTTTTGGTAATAGATTTCACTTTGTTTAGACTATTGATTACAAGATATTGTTGATAATTAATTTGAAGAAAAATTGTAATTTAAATAAAACGCTATTAATTTTGCGTTTCTTTATTAAGTTCTTATAGGGATGGCGGGGTAGCTCAGATGGTTAGAGCGTTGGATTCATAATCCAAAGGTCACGGGTTCGATTCCCGTCCCCGCTACGGAGGTTGGGCGATTTTTCCGGGTAT
>CAZBPK010000105.1:0-42132 GCA_964493765.1 uncultured Bacteroidia bacterium
GAGCCTTTTTTGCAAAATACAACCCCATTAAATTGATTGACTTAGGCAGTGGTATTTTTGAAAGTGCTACCGTTGATACCAACATTTTAATCATTCAAAAAGCCCCTAACCAAAACCATTGCCAAGCCGCTGACCTATCCAAAAACAAGCAAACGGACTTTGAAAACCTCACTTGGAACACCCTCACTAACCTCGGCAAAGAAGCTTGGACGATTGCTTCCGATACAGAGCAACGCATTAAATCCAAAATAGAAGCCAATGGTAAGTCTCTGAAAGAGTGGGAAGTGAAAATTTATCGAGGTTTAGTCACAGGTGATAATAAAGGACTAGTTTTAGATAAAGAAGAAGTTGAAAAATATGCAAAGTTCGGAAAAAGTTATATTAAACCATATATATTTGGGGAGAATATAAGCAAGTATACATATAAAATAAAAAAATATGTAATAGCAATTCCGAAAGCGACCCAAAAAAACAAATTAAATGAGAATTTTTTGCAGTTACTATACGAGAGAGACTTAGAATACGGACAATCAATTTCCAGTAGAAAAGAAAGAGGAATTGAGTGGTATGAGTTAAGAGGTTGTAAATTTTATCATTTATTTAGAGAACCAATAATAATTTGGTCAGATATTGTAGATAGCCCTTCTTTTGCAATAAATATAAACGATGAATTATACGTTGATACTAGCGCTTATTTTATGTATGTAAAAGAATCTATTAAGTATATTGTTGCGGTACTTAATTCAAATGTTTCATATTTTTTTATGAAATTAAAATCCTCAACACTTGGAGAACGAAGTTTGAGATGGAAAAAAATTTTTGTTGAACAGATTCCTGTTCCCCTCATCACTCCAGCCAACCAGCCAATAGTTGCGCAAATAGAGGCGTTGGTAGAGCAAATATTAGCAAAAAAAGAAAAAGGCGAAGACACTACGGCATTGGAGCGGGAAATAGATTATTTAGTATATTCGCTGTATGAACTCACAGAAGAGGATATAAAAATCATTGAAGATAACACAAAATAAATATGATATGAAGACAGAAGATATTAACAACCATCAGGTATTTCAGGTAATTCAAAATATCATAAACAGATTATCCCAAGACGATGCCAATAAAGTACAGATTGAACATAGAGAAACTATTCTTGACGCTCTATCTTATATTGAGTCAAGAATTAAAAATTCTATCCATTCTCTTGTTTTCCCTGAAACTTTAACTCAAATACAAAATTCCCTTCAATCTAGTTTAAATGAACTAAATAATCTCTTTGCAAATACTGAACTAAATAATTTTTGGGGAAACAAAAGACCTGAGCATCTTACTAGTTTATTGTCTAAATTAAAAAATGCATTACACTTTACGGCAGAGTTACCTACCCATATTACTGGAGAGGAAAACTTATTCCAATTTATCAACAATTTTAAAACCATAATACAAACAGAAGAGGAAGACATAAAAAAAAGACTCGAAAAGTTTGATAATACTCTAAAATCACTGTCTGATAATCTATCTATTACAGATACCAACTTATCGAATGTTCAAAAACAAGTAAATCAGCTTATTACAAACTTACAAAATGATTACAACTACATCAAACAAAATATAATACAAGAAAGCAATAATCAAAAAAATCAACTCACTCAAAAAACAGATGAATTATTAAAAGAGTTAAACACAAAATTAGAAGATGCAAAAAAAATTGTAAATATAATCGGAAACTTCGGGATCACAGGGGGCTATCAAAAATATGCGGAATATCATAGGAAACAGGCAAACACGTGGAGGTGGATATCCATTGTATTTATGACTATTTCGTTAATATACCTGGGTTATACAGTTAACAATATAAGTCATTATGAATGGCATATCTCTTTGTTAAGGATATTATCTACAGCGTTGTTTATTTATCCTGCCCAGTATGCAGCTAATCAGTCAAGTAAGCACAGAGAACAAGAGATATTCAACAAAAAGATGGAACTTGATTTAGCTGCGATAAATCCTTTTATAGAATTGTTTGATGAAAAGAAAAAGCAAGAAATCAAAGAAAAGTTAGTAGAAAAATATTTCAATAACAACTTAACAAATAATAAAAGCGAAACCGATATACCCATTACAATTTATGAGAAAATTACCAATCATATCATTAACTTAATCAAATCTTTAAAATAATGAAACAAACTAAATACTAGTTTTTTAATTAAATTGCTTTAATAAAAAATTAAAACCACCAACACCATCCAATACGAAAAAGAAATAGATTATTTAGTATATTCGCTGTATGAACTCACAGAAGTGGGAGATAAAAATCATTGAAGGGATTTTAAACTAAAAAGAAATGAAGAGTACAAAAATAGAATGGACAGAAAAGGTATGGAATCCAACTGTTGGGTGCGACAAAATATCGGCTGGGTGTAAGTTTTGTTACGCCGAAACCTTTGCCCAAAGATTAAAGGCAATGGGAATGAAGGATTACCAAAACGGCTTCCAATTTACTCTTTTACCACACAGGTTAGAAGAGCCATTAAAAATACATAAACCTACCAAATTCTTTGTCAATTCTATGAGTGATTTGTTTCATGAAGAGATGCCTTTTGAGTATCTTGATAGAATTATGGACGTAATTCAAAAAACACCACAGCATATTTACCAAATTCTGACAAAAAGAGATGAAATAATGTGTAATTATTTCAAAAATAAAAAAATACCTGACAATATTTGGATTGGTGTGAGTGTTGAAAATGCTACTTTCAAAAAGAGAATTGATTCTTTGAGAAAAGTAGACGCAAAAGTAAGGTTTATTTCTTTTGAGCCTTTAATAGGAAGTGTTGGGGAATTGAACCTCATAGGAATACATTGGGCAATTGTAGGGGGAGAGTCAGGTCGTAATGCAAGACTAATTAAAGAAGAATGGGTAGAAGAAATATTCAACCAATGCCAACAACAGAATGTTGCTTTCTTCTTTAAGCAGTGGGGTACCTGGGGGGCAGATGAAGTAAAAAGGAGCAAGCACAAAAATGGAAGAATATTCTTAAATAAGGAATGGAATGAGTATCCGATACTGGTTTAATCAAAGCGTTTTATTCACTGTATGATTTAACAGAAGAGGATATAAAAATCATTGAAGGGATTTTAAAATGAAAAGAAATGAAGAGTACAAAATTAAACCCTGAAATTTTTAAAGAAAACCTTTGACCTTTTAACAAACATTGCAGAACTTTAAGTCAAGTGATGATTAAAAAGATAAGAATTGCAACTATAAAAGAGCAATTGTAACTATCTTAAACTAGTCCCGTATTCGCTTAATAAATAAACCAAGGTAGCTAATGAAGCTGAGCCTAGTTCTAATTCTCTTGGATGAATAGCTTCAAAAACATCAGTATCAGCATGATGATAATCGAAATAACGCTGAGAATCAGGTTCTAAGCCAATTAAAAGTACCTCTTTATGTTTTCTAAAAGGGCTTATATCAACACCACCATAACCTTCAATAATTTTATACAAATCAAAAGGCTCAAGTAATTTATACCATTTTCTTATAATTTCTTCTTTGGAATAGCCTCCTTCAATTTGAAAACCTTTGGGCGTAAATCCCCCTCTATCGGATTCAATGCAAGCAATGTGTTTTTCACCGTTTTTGGTTGCTTCTTCTTCATATTTTAAAGCACCTTTCATACCATTTTCTTCGTTCATGAATAACACACAACGAATGGTTCTTTTGGGTTGAATACCTAATTTCTTGAATAAATAAATAACTTCCATAGCTTGAACACAACCCGCACCATCATCATGAGCACCTTCACCTTTATCCCAAGAATCTAAATGCCCTCCAACTAAAATAATTTCATTAGGAAATTCTGAACCTTTAATTTCCGCTATTACATTATGGGAAATTGTGTCGGGCATCATTTTACATTCTTGTTTCCAAAATATTTGTAGTTTAGGATTTTTCTTGAGTTGTTCACTTAAATAATTTGCATCTAAAGTGCTAATTGCGGCAGCAGGAATTTGAGGGATATTGGGTTGATAATTTACAGAACCTGTATGAGGGAAATTATCTAAACTTAAAGTCATAGAACGAACAATAACTCCTCTGGCACCGTACTTACTGGCTTCAGATGCTCCCTGAGAACGTTGGTCAACGCAGCCCCCATAAGCACGAAAAGTATTAATAAAAGTTGGGTCCATAGGTCGATTATAAAAAACAATTTTTCCTTGAATTTTATCTCTACCAAGGCTATCTAGCTGTGTTAAACGGTGAACCTCTATTACTTCTGCAGTAATTCCTTCGAAAGGAGTACCTACAGAGTTTCCTAATGCACAGAGGGTTAAATTTCTACCACCAACCATTCTTGCAATTTCTTTAGTACCTCTTTTCCAATTTGGTACCATCACTTCTTGAAGCCAAACTTCATCGGCTCCATGTTCTTTTAAACGTTTGCTTGTCCATTGGACTGCTTTTGCAGCTCCCTCAGAACCCGATAAACGATGCCCAATTTTTTTACATAAATATCTTAAATCTTCATAAGCAGTTTTTTGAGTTAAGGCTTCATTAAAAAATCCTTCAATAATTTTTTTATCTTTTTCAAAAGAAGATTGATTTTGGGCATTTAAAAGGAATGGTAAAATTCCAAGAATTAAAAAGAATTTTTTCATTTGCGCAAAATTAAAAAAAAACTCCAAATGAAAGGATAAAGAATTATTTTTTAAAATTTTACAAGTTAAAAGTGCATTTATTCTGCATTATGTTGTATTTTTGTACAAAAGATTCGTTATGCCTATAAACAAAAACGCAATGATTCGTTACCAAACTTTGGATAAATGCTTTAGAAATCCTGGCAGAATGTATTTTTTTGAGGATTTATTAGAAGAATGTAATAAGGCATTACAAGATTTTGACCCTAATTCCGAAGGAATTCAAAGAAGACAATTATTTGATGACCTTAAATTTATGGAAAGTGATCAAGGATGGTCAATCCCATTAGGTAGGTTTAGGTATGGAAAAAAAGTTTATTACCGCTATGAAGATTTAAACTTTTCAATCAATAATCAAAATTTGATAAACTTTACAGAGTTAGAACAAATCAAATCCTCTTTAGAAATTTTACAACATGTAGATGGAAAACCACAAATAGAGTGGATAAATGATATTTTATTCAAACTTGACAATAATTTGAATAGCAATAATTTGTATTCAAAGAAAGTGATTAGTTATGATTCCAATAAAGATCTCGTGGGTTCAGAGCATTTTACTCCTTTGTTTAATGCCATTATCAATAAGAGAGTTCTAAAAATTGTTTATAAAGATTTTAAGTCCAAGAATATTCATGAATTTATTTTTCATCCCTACCATTTAAAAGAATACAATAAAAGATGGTTTGTTATTGGTTTGCTAGAATCAAAAAAAATTCCTAATTGGGTTTTGGCATTAGATAGAATAAAAGATTTAGAAGAAACCGACCATTCCTATACCCCCAATTCTACAGATTGGGAAGATTACTTTTATGACATTATTGGAGTTACAAAACCTTATGGTTTAGAACCTGTGGAGGTTAAATTAAAATTTTCAATGGATTTAGCACCCTATATAATGACCAAACCCTTACATCCAACCCAAAAACAAAAAATACTTCCTAAAAACTCAGGATTAGAAATCAAAATTCATGTAATCCCTAATTATGAATTAGAAAGCATAATTTTATCTTACTGCGATTCTGTTGAAGTGCTTGAACCCTTGGATTTGAGAACAAAAATTCAAAATCGCTTAATAGAAAGTATAAAAATATATCAATTAGACGCATTGGAAAATAAAAAAAGCAAAGTAAAAAAAGAAAGAAAGAAAACAAAAAATAACGATTTAACATAACCAAAAAATTAAAGCATACGAAATTTTGGTATCCAAACGTAATTAGTATTACCTTTGCAAAAGCCATAAAAAATAACCTTGGATTATTTAATTTCAAATAAAATCAGCTATGCAAAAAATATTACAAATCCAAAATTTAAGTTTGGAATTTCAAAAAAATCATGAAGTATTAGAGGTTTTAAAAAATATCAGTTTTGAGCTTTCAAAAGGAGAGACATTAGGAATTGTTGGAGAGTCTGGAAGTGGCAAATCGGTTACGGCATTAGCAATTATGAAACTACTTTCTCCTAATGCTCAAATCACTCATGGTGATATTATTTTTCAAGGACAATCTTTAAGATATACAACAGAAAAGGAAATGGAGACCATTCGAGGCAAAAGAATTACGATGATTTTTCAAGAACCTATGACTTCCTTAAATCCTGTTTTAAAATGTGGTTATCAGATTGAAGAGATGTTTTTTATTCATAACAAACAAAAAAAATCTTATAAAAATGAAGTATTAGAGCTTTTGAGGGAAGTAAAAATTGACCAACCAGAAAGGGTTTATGATTCCTATCCTCATCAAATTTCAGGAGGACAAAAACAAAGGGTCATGATTGCAATGGCAATTGCTACACACCCTGATTTACTCATTGCCGATGAACCGACTACCGCCTTAGATGTTACTGTACAAAAAGGAATTTTAGATTTATTGAAAGAGCTTCAAAAAAAATATGGAATGTCTATGTTGTTTATTAGCCATGATTTAGCAGTGATTAAAGAAATTTGTAATCAAATTGCTGTTATGTGGAACGGTAGAATCATGGAAATAGGCAGCACACAACAAATTCTGAACGAACCTCAAAATCCTTATACACAAGCGCTTATTAACTGCCGTCCTAAACCCAATTTTTATCCACTAAGATTGCCTATTCTTAATGATTTTCTGGAAATTCAAAATGATAAAATTATCCGTAAAACTCCTCAAAACTTAGATTTTTTTGATAAAACCGAACATTCAAAAATGAATTTAAACCATGAAGAAATTTTAAAAATTGAAAAGTTAAGTTTGTGGTATCCTTATCAAAAAAATTTTTGGGGTAAAGTAATGACATGGAAAAAAGCAGTTGATGAGGTAACTTTTGAATTAAAAAAAGGAGAATGTTTAGGGTTAGTGGGTGAAAGTGGTTGTGGAAAATCTACCTTAGCCAAAACATTGGTTTACTTATTAAACCCAACTTCAGGCAATATTTTATTTAAAGGAAAACCTATTCCTATAAATTCTAATACAGAATTAAAAAACTATCGAAAAAAAGTACAAATGATTTTCCAGGACCCTTATGCTTCCTTAAATCCAAGATTAACGATTGGAGAGGCAATTATGGAACCAATGGTTTACCATCGTATTTTTTCAAATAAAGAGGAATGTTATCAAGAAACTTGTAATCTATTGGAAAAAGTAGGTTTAAAAAAAGAACATTTTAGTAGGTATCCTCATGAATTTTCTGGAGGTCAAAGACAAAGAATTGTGATAGCAAGAGCTTTAGCATTAAAGCCCGAAATTTTAATTTGTGATGAATCGGTATCTGCATTAGATGTTTCTGTTCAAGCACAAGTTTTAAACTTATTAAATGATTTAAAAAAAGATTACAACTTAAGTTTTATTTTTATTTCTCATGATTTGAATGTGGTTCAATATTTTTGTGATAGAATTTTAGTGATGAATCAAGGTAAAATTGTTGAGGAAGGTTTTGCAAATGAAATTCTGAATGAACCTAAACAAAGTTACACACAGGAATTAGTGGGATCTGTATTAAGTTTATAATTTCCTAAAAATAAGTTAACCAAGCAAAATTTTAGTACCAATAAAAAAGGAATCTAAAAAGGATAACCAATTCCTAGATTGTATTGTAAATTTCTTGCACCAATATCTCTATAGGATTGTAAAACCCATTTTTGACGAGCAGGGTCATAGAGTTGTTGTCCTAAATCTAAACGAATAATTAAAAACTGAAAATCAAAACGGATTCCTATTCCTCCAGCGATACCTAATTTTAAATTTTGTGTAGCAAATTTACCTTCTGAGGCTTCAAAACCTCCATTTTTAGAAAACCATACATTCCCTGCATCAATAAAAAAAGCGGATTCAATATATTTATACATTTTTTGGCGTAGTTCTACATTGGCTTCAAATGCAATTTCCCCTCCATAAACTAATAAATTATTCTCTGATTTCACAAATGTACCTGGTCCTAATGTATTGGACTGCCAACCTCTAATAGAATTAATTCCCCCCATAAAAAATCGATTTTCAAAAGGAACGATTTTAGTACGATTAAATCCAAAGGCAAAACCTTGAAGCATTCTTAAAACCAAAACTCCGTTTTTTGTTGTAGGAATATAATATTTGGTATCGTGATAAATTTTATAAAATTGACCATATAAAAACTGATTAGAGACGTAACCATCAGTTAATGAACTATCTGTATTTCTTGCAAAACTCATTCTTTCCAATAAGTAAGGAATATTTCCACCAATTTCTGCGTTTAAAATGGTCGCTAAACCATTTTTTCTTTGTCCCTTGAGATAATTATTATAAAAAATTCTGAAACCTGTTTTGCTATTATAACGAGGCGTAAAATCCCTAATCACTAATTGTTGAGTAGAGGGAGGCAGTTTGGCAATTTGAGCAATAAACCCTTGTGATAAATTCCTACTATCTATCAAATTAAAATCTAAAACGGTCCATTGATATCGAAATTTTAAACTTTTGGAACTAAACCATTGATAAGAATAATTAATGCCTACGGATGTCCTATTAAATTCAATACGATTTTCTTGGGTATAATTAAAGCTAATTCTCGTAGAAGGCTTAATTTCATAAGGTTTTTTAAAAAAATTTTCAATAAATAAAATTCTTGGAAAAACTAAAGAGGCTTTGGGTAAAAACTGAAAAAAAAACCGAGGAGGAGAAGCAGAATCAGGGTAATATAAACTAAGATTTCCTGAAACTGTAAGTTCTAGTTTATCGGCTTTTTTTAATAAATTTCTATGTAAGTAGGTTAAACGTCCACCTATACCCGGTAAATTGGCATTTAAATTCCGATTTTCTGATTGAAAAACCTCAAAACCTGTTTGAAAACTATTTCTTTGTATCAAAGTTAAATCAATATTAGGAGTAATGGTTCTTGAGCTATCGTTAATACCAAATGTTATAGAGATATTTCTAAAAACTCCAAGATTTTGTAAACGCTGTTGAGTCGTTTGAACATCTAAAAGCCTATAAGGATTTTGTTTTTTTAAGGTAATATGGTTTTCCAAAAAATTATAATTCAATAGTTTAATATCTTGAAAAGGAACTAAATATTTTCCTTGAAGTTTGTCAGAAAAAAATCTTTCTTTTAATTTGAACATTTTTCGTGTATCAAAATCCATGGGATTCTGAACATAAATTTTGTCTTCATTTTCGGAAGATAAACTACTTTTTAAATGAATTTGCAGTTTGTCTATGATATAAACTTCTTGCTGTTCATCATCAATAAAAATGGTAATATCTGCATAAAGAGGTTGTTTAGGAGAGGGTAAAAATGAAGTTCTTCTTAAAAGTGCTTGAAAAGTTTTGTTTACAAATTGGTTGGTAGTATCCACTTCAAAAGCAACTAAACCCGGGCTAAACTTATAAAAACCTTCATTTCTTAGTAAATTTGCAATTCTTATTCTTTCTTTTTCAAATAAACTTTCTTGATAAATTTTTCCTTTTTGTAAATACGAATTATCAAGATGTTCTTCAATAATTTTTTTTATACGAATATCATCACAAACCCACTGAATATTACGAATCAAATAAGGTTCATTTTCTTCAACCCAATATTGAACATTGGCTAATTTTGGGTTGAAAATCAATTTTTCAACGCCATTGATAAGTTTTACTTTGGTAGAAATTTTTTCAATTTTATAATTGACTTTTGCATTCAAATAACCATTGGACTGCAAAATATTTTGTAGATTTTCACAATCTTCCTTTAAAGCAGAAGTATCAATTAAGGCTGGAGGTTCACCTATAACTTTTACTAATGACCATGCAAAAGCATTCAAATATCTTTCATTTTTATCAATAATCTTATAATATTTTCTCCATTTTTCTTGTTTTTCTTTGGCTAAGTAAACTCCAATATTCCATGCTATTAAATAGGCTTTAATTCCTAAAACCCTTCTATTGGCTTTGGTTTTTATACCTTCTTGCAAAAGTTCTTTGTTCATAGTTATATTGCCTCTTAATGTAGGGTTATTATTTAAGAGTTTTTCTCCTTTCTTTACATATAAAGTAGTTTCACAACCTACTAAAAAAAAAGTAAGCCCAAGAATACAAATCAAGAATAGCTTCTGCAAGTTAGAATAAGTATAGATAGCAAAATTAAACGTCTTTTGAATGGATTGCAAAAATTAGTTTAAACAATCAAAATTTGGTTATTAAGAACCTAATCAAAAAAAGAAAAAGTTGGCTATAAAAACCAACTTTCTGCTCTTTAGAAAAATAAAAGATTTTAAGTGTATTATTACAAACACGAAAATACATTAAGTTTATCTAATAATTTTGAGTATTTTACAAAACTTAGCAAAAAATTGATGAATGCTTATAAATAATTCACGAAAATGGTTCAAGAAAACTTTTTTATCAACCAAACAAACCAAAAAGTGTTGAATTAATTTTGTTTAATAAGATACTAAAGTGTTCTTGATTATCTTTAAATTTGATTTCATCAATGTTAATTTCCAGTTTTTTTCCTAATTGATAATTTTGGAACCATTGATTATAACGGTCATTCAATTTTTTCAGATAGTCAATACGGATATTTTCTTCGTAGGGTCTAGCTCTTTGTTCAATTTGGTCTACCAAAGTAGGTATAGAAGCTTTCAAATAAATGACCAAATCAGGAGGAGGTACCAATTGAATGATTAGTCGGTAAAGTTCTAGATAATTATCATAATCACGAGTTGAAAGTAAATTCATGTTATGGAGATTATAGGCAAAAATTTCAGCATCTTCATATAAAGTTCTATCTAAAATGACGTTCAGATTGTTTTTTTGGAAGTGTAAAGTATTGGTTAAACGATGATTTAAAAAATAAATTTGCAAATGGAAAGCCCATCTTTGCATATCATTATAAAAATCTTGGATGTAAGGGTTGGATTCGGGTTCTTCGAAATGTGCTTGAAAACCTAAATGTTTACTTAATAAATGAGCTAAAGTAGTTTTTCCTGCTCCTATATTTCCTGCAATGGCTATAATCATTAGTTGATATTATTTATGAAATTTGCAAAATTAAAAATATTAACGATAAATCCATTTATGAAAAATGAGTTCTCCATCTTCCATTTCACCCAATAACTCAAAACCTTCATTTTTGAATAGTTTTTGTGCTGCGATATTTTCTGGGTGTATTGCGGTTCTAATTTCATAGGATTTTCTATCTTCAATGATAATTCCCAATAAAAGTTTTAAGAAAGAACTTCCATAACCTAAATTTTGATAGGGCAAATCAATCATAATACGTGAAATCCAATAAACCTTAGCAAAATATCCTATAGCAGCCATTCCTATGGGAGTGTTATCTAAATAAAGTATATATAAATCTAAATTTTCATATTTGGATTGTGCAATCGTGTAAAGATTTGAAGGTACAAAGTTCAATTGTTCTTCAGACAAGGATAATTTAATACAACTTTCCCAATTAAAACGATTAACAGGTTCTATTTTTAAACTCATTTTTCTTTTGAAGAATATTTTTTCATAAGTTTATCAATCTCTAAGGGACTTAGATAATAAAAACGTTTTTTAGCTTTCATTACTTCAGAAAGGGGAGCATCAAAACCCGTATATTGCCATGCTTCTTTAAGATATTTTCCTAAACCATGCTGAATAGCAATCAAATCAGTATTTCTTTCAAATTCTTTTTTAAAGGGACAATTCACTGGATAACGCAAAAAATCAGTTATTAAACGAATATTATTAGTCTGGAGGTAATAAATTATATGCGCAAATTCATGAGCAAATATTCCTTTAATAACATTTTTAGGAAAATCTTCTAAAGGTGCATCAATGCTGGGTAATATATTGACATAAATAATATACTTGCGATTTTCTTTTTTGCGAAAAACTAAAGAAAGTGGGGTGGGTTGTGCTTGCATGATGGCATCAGGAAGTTTTTTGTACTTGAATTTGATATAAGTATCTTTTAATTCTGGATAATGCTTTAAGACTTCAAGTACTTCATCTTCAAAACCATAAGGTAAAATTTTATTATATCCCCATCTATCTAAATCATAGGATTGTCCAAAAGCAAATTGAAAAAAACAGATAACTAACCCAATAAATTTTTTTTTCATGTTTTATGCGTTTTGTAGCTCAAATATATTTTTTAATACTTGAATGGTTTGATGAATATCCTCTAATGTATTCTGAACACCAAAAGAAAACCTTATAGAATTACTAATAACACTTTCTTTTAAACCAATTGCATGTAATACATGAGAACCTTTGTTAGAACCAGAAGTGCAAGCAGAACCGCCTGATGCAGAAACTCCATGCATATCTAAATTGAGCAGTATCATTTGGTCTTCTTCAAAAGGAAAACTCACATTTAAAACCGTTGGTAAAGACTTATCTTCAGAAATTTCTCCATTAAATGAAATATTAGGCAACATTTTTTGAAGCTCTGATTTAAAAGTATTTTTTAAATTCCATAAATGTTCATGATAAATTTTATGATCTCTATAACAAAGTTCTAAGGCTTTGGCTAAACCAATAATTCCTGCAACATTCTCGGTTCCAGCTCGTTGATTTCTTTCTTGAGAACCTCCACAAATGAATGGTGAAATCGGCTTATCGGCTTTTCGATATAAAAATCCTATTCCTTTGGGTCCATAAAATTTATGTGCTGAGCCTACCAAAAAATCTACATCTAAATTCTGGGTATCAAAAGTAAAATGACCCATAGTTTGAACTGTATCGGAGTGGTAAATAGCTCCATAAGCTTTCGCTAATTTACCAATTTCATGAATAGGATGTAGTGTACCAATTTCATTATTACCGTGCATCAAAGATATTAAGGATAAAGGCTCATTTTTTAAATGTCTTTCTAGTTCTTCTAAGTCAATATTTCCTTTAGAATCTACAGAAAGCCAAATTAATGGAATGTTTTTTTCTTTTGAAACATGTTCTAAGGTATGGGTAACAGCATGGTGTTCTGTAGGTGAAGAGATGAGTTGCTTTATTTTATAATCATTAACAGCACATTTGAGAGCATAATTATCCGCTTCTGTACCACCAGAAGTAAAAACAATTTCTGAAGGGGAACATGATAATAAATCTGCTACTGTTTTACGGGCTTTTTCTAAAGCGGCTCTTAACACTCTACCATGATAATGAATAGAAGACGGATTACCTTGAAATTCTGTAAGAAAAGGCAACATGGCTTCTAAAACTCTGCCATCTAACATTCCAGATGCTGCATTATCTAAATAAATTTGAGTTCTCTCTTTCATACGATTTTCATTAAAAATTGTTTCATCTCGTTTACTAATTCCTGAGCTTCTTTTTCAGACTTTGCTTCTGCATAAATTCTGATAATTGGTTCTGTATTGGATTTCCTTAAATGAACCCAACCTTTGTCAAAATCAATTTTTACGCCATCAATAGTAGTAACTTTCTCATTCTTATAATGTTCTGCTAATGATTTCAGAATATTATCCAAAGGAGTTTCAGGAGTTAATTCCATTTTATCTTTAATCATTTCATAATGAGTATATTTTTTACGAAGTTCTGAACATTTTAGGTTTGTATCTGCCAAAAAAGATAAAAATAATGCAATTCCAACTAATGCATCTCTACCATAATGTAAATCGGGCAAAATAATCCCACCATTTCCTTCACCTCCAATTACTGCCTTTACCTCTTTCATTTTTTGGACTACATTTACTTCTCCAACTGCAGCAGCATAGTAGTTCTGCTGATAACTTTCTGTTAAGTCTTTTAGAGCTCTTGAAGAGGAAAGATTAGATACCGTAGGACCCGCTTTTTGAGATAAAATATAATCTGCAACAGCTACTAGGGTATATTCTTCTCCAAATAACTCTCCATTTTCATCTACAAAAACCAATCTATCCACGTCAGGGTCTACGGCTATCCCCAAATCGCATTTTTGAGTTTTCACTAAATTACACAAATCTTGCAAATGCTGTTTTAGCGGTTCGGGATTGTGAGTAAACCAACCATCCATTTTCTCTTGAACTTTGAATATATTTTCCTTAGAAATACCTAAAGCATTTAAAATAGCTGGTACTGCATATTCTCCTGATGAGTTTATGCCATCAAAAGCAATTTTAAAGTTTTTTTTAGCTACATTTCCTTTTTTTATGTAGGGTAACTCTAAGATGGAATCAATATGTATTTGTAAAAAATTGGATTCTTCGCATATAGTTCCTAAATCTTCAATAGAAGCAAATTCAGCAGAATTATTTTGATAATATTGAATAAGTTTTTCCCCTTCCTCAGCAGCAATAAATTCCCCTTTATGATTGAGTAATTTTAAGGCATTCCATTGAACAGGATTATGAGATGCGGTCAAAATGATACCGCCGAGTGCTTTATAGTAAGGCACAGCCATTTCCACAGTAGGGGTTGTAGTTACTCCTAAATTCAAAACATCAAATCCCATTGCTACTAAAGTGTTTGAGACCAATTCAAATAACATTTTGCCAGAAGGTCTTGCATCTCTTCCCAAAACAATCATTTTCCTAGAAGATAAATTTTGATAGGAATCTTTTATCCACATTCCATAGGCTGCTGCAAATTTTACAATATCAATAGGTGTTAAATTCTCAGTTACATTACCACCTATTGTTCCTCTTATTCCTGAAATAGAACTAATTAAAGCCATTAACAACGTTTAGATTTGCAAATTTACAAAAATAAAAATTACAACCAATCAGACACAAAAACTTTTTTGAAAATATCATAGATAGATTATTATCCTTAGGGATTCATTGAGATTAAGATCTTTATACTTGCTAATATTAAATTGATGGTAATAATCACTAATAAATGGATAATTTGTAAAGTAATTATTACAAAAATATAGATAATTAATAGTTGAATATACAATGAATTTTACAAATAATTTTTTATTTAAGAAAAATTAATATATTTGCAACATGATATTCCTGTAACTTAACAAATTTTAATATGAATAACTTAACATGTTTCACGTTTTTCTTATTATTCGGTACAATTGTAGTGGCTCAACCCGATATAAGGAAAAGAGGTACTAGAGAAAAAGTTAAAGATGTAACTACTACAACTACCAATGAAAAGACCATTCAAATGGAATTAATTAAAGGTAAAGTTGTAGATGACAAAAATGAGCCAATTTCAGGAGCAACAGTTGCAGTAATTGATAAAACATCAGGCACTGTAATCTCGGGTGCTTACACAGATGATAAAGGAGAATTTAGCTTGGTAGTAGATTTATCTAAAGGAAATTTTTCTTTAAAGGTTAGTTATATTGGCTATAGAGCTTCAATCTTAAACATTGAAGGTGCTGGAAAAAGTTATGATTTTGTTTTAGTTCCTGATGTAGTGGGTATAGAAGAAGTCATTATCACTGCTTTGAACATGCAAGAAAAGAAAGCGAATTTAGGATTCTCTGTACAGGAAGTGAAAGGGAAGGAACTTATACAGTCAGGAGAAAACAACGTGGTACAAGGGTTAGCTGTAAAAGCGGCAGGTGTGCAAATCATACAATCTACAGGGGTTCCTGGAGCCTCTTCTAAAATTTTAATTCGTGGAAATGCTTCTATTACTGGAAATAACCAACCTTTATTTATTATTGATGGCGTTCCGATGGATAATAGTACCAATACTTCTGGTAATCCTTTAGATGGTTCTAACAACTTACTTAAATCCACACCCCAATCGAATCGTGCTATAGACCTTAATCCTGATGATATAGAAAGTGTTACCATATTAAAGGGGCCTGCTGCTTCTGCTTTATATGGAACCCGTGCAGGTTACGGAGCCGTGGTCATTACGACTAAGAAAGGGGCTAAATCTAATGGATTAAATATTGAAGTAGGAAATACCTTAGAATTTTCTTCTCCCAACCGATTAGACCCTATCCAAAAAAAATATTCACAGGGAGTGAATGGACAGTTTATTCCCTCTACTAGTATCACAGGAGCCCCTAATATGCGTTTTTCTTACGGCGCTGCTTTTGATACCCTAGAAGGTAGAAGATTAGTCCCTGTCTTTGATGAGTTTGGAAATATCGTAGATTCTACTAATGTTAAAGTAGTAGATAACCAAAAAAAATTCTTCCAAACAGGAGTGAGTAATAATACTACTTTCGCATTAAGTGGAGGCAATGATATCTCTTCTTACAGAATTTCCTCTTCTCATTTAGAACAAAATGGTATTGTTCCCAATTCTAAATTCACTAGAACTACTTTAAGGTTAACCTCCCAAACCAAATTACTCAATAAAATACATGCTTTTACTACCGTAAACTATACCAATTCAGGCGGCAGAAGAGTACAACATGGCAGTAATTTGTCAGGAGTAATGCTCGCCTTGTTACGTACACCCGCGAATTTTGATAATTCAGAAGGTTATGAAGTCAATGGGCTTCCTAGAAAATATGCTGTATCTTATGATAATCCCTTTTGGTCCGTTTATAAAAATCCTTTTACGGATAATGTTAATCGTGTGATTGCGAGCAATACTTTTTCGGTAGATGTTCTTAATTGGTTGAATGTTACATATCGCACAGGTACAGATTTTTATACAGACCGAAGAAAACAAGTCTATCATCCTTATTCTCGTGAATATTTTGGCGCTGGAGGAATGATTTATGAAGAAATGATCAATTATCAGGAGTTTTACAGTGATTTTCTTATAACCGCTAAAAGAAATTTCTCTGAAAAATTATTGGGTTCTATTTTATTAGGGAACAACTTAAACTCAAGATTTGACCAAAAACTGTATTCCCAGGGTACAGGGCTAGGAGTCAAAGAATTTTATAACATTTCTAATGCTTCTTCTTTCTTTACTTCGGAAATCACTAGTAGAATCAGAACTATAGCATTTTTTACAGATGCTAAATTAGAATACAACAATATTTTGTTCTTGAATTTAACGGGGCGAGCAGAAAAGGCTTCTAGTTTTGGTATGAGTAACAATGTATTTTTCTTTCCTTCTGCCAGTGTAGGTTTTGTGTTTACGGAATTAGGAGCATTAAAAGATAATAAAATCTTACCTTTCGGAAAAATTAGAGCCGCTGTTTCTTCCGTAGGTCATGAGCCACCTCCCTATGCTACTCAAACTTTATTTACTTCTGCCACAGTAGCGGATGGCTGGACATCAGGGCTTACTTTTCCTTATCTCGGAAACAATGGCTTCTTATTAACTGATGTAGCAGGAAATCCTAAATTAAAACCCGAAAGATTAGTTGGGCAAGAAATCGGTTTAGATTTAAGATTCTGGGAAAATCGTTTCGGATTGGATTTCACCTGGTATAATCAAGTAACTAAAGATGCTATATTTAGTGTCCCCGTAGCAAGAAGTTCAGGATATTATGCCTTGATTAGTAATGCAGGGCAAGTACAAAATAAAGGCTTTGAAATTATTTTTAATGCTAAGCCTGTAAGAAATGAAAACTTTACTTATAGCATTGATATCAACTTTACAAGAAATAGAAATACCGTTAAAACTTTAGCGCCTGGGGTAGAGAGTGTATTTCTGGGAGGATTTGAAGGTTCTGACGCAAGAGCAGTCGCTGGGCAACCGTATTCCGCTATTTATGGAAATTCTTGGTTAATGCATGACGGTAAAATCGTTGTAGATGAATATGGTTATCCCATCATGGATCCTGTCTATAAACCTATCGGAGACCCCAACCCTAAATTTATTGCAGGTTTACGAAATACACTTACTTATAAAAAACTCAATTTCTCTTTCTTATTTGATTTTAGAAAAGGTGGCGATATATGGAACGGTACTTTAGGCGCCTTGAACTACTTTGGTACTTCTTTAATTTCTGCTACGCGTGAAGTCAAAGATGGAAAAATTGGGCAAATCCCTTTGGTTAGTGCTCCCAGTACCATCAATAGAGGCGATTCTATTTTAGTAGATGGCGTCGTTTTGAATCCTAATACAGGCCAGTATGAACCTAATAAAGTAAAAGTTGCTGCTGACCAAGACTGGTATCGTTATATAGAAAGCGGTTTCTTTGGTCCTGCTTCTCAGTTCGTACAAGATGGTTCCTGGATACGTTTAAGAGAAATTTATTTAAGCTACCCATTAAATAATCTCAATATCAAGCATGTAAATAACATTGAGTTCTCTTTTACGGCAAGAAACGTATTTGTTTATGCCCCTAATTTTACAGGTGTAGACCCCGAAACTTCTTTGACAGGTGCAGGAAACAATGCTAATGGGCTAGCTTATTTTAATTTACCGAATACACGTTCATTTATTTTTGGTGTAAAAATGTCCTTTAATTAATTGATGAATTTATGAAAAATCGTATGAAAAAGTTGGGAATCTTAATAGGAATAACTTTTATAATCATAAGCCAATTAGGCTGTAAGAAGTATTTTGATATTAATGAGTCCCCTAATGACCCTAAGGACGTTACAGTAGATTTTATGCTTCCTGCTGTGCAAGCTTCTATGTTCTTAGATCATACAGGGCACCTTGCAAGGCTCACCAGCATGCTTTTGCATCATTCCGCAGGCACTGATAGGCAGTATCAAGCTTATGACTTGACTTATAATATCACCGAATCCGAAATCGATAACGAATGGAACAATTTATATGCCCATTCTTTAATGAACGCTACCCAGTTAATTGCAAAAGCTGAAGGAAAAAATCCTTGGTATGCAGGTATTGGTAGAATTCTTAAAGCCATGAGTCTGGGTTTAGCTACCGATTTGTGGGGCGATGTTCCTAATTCCGAAGCTTTTAAAGGCACTGATAACCTTACTCCCGCTTATGATTCACAACAGCAAGTCTATCAAGATATCCAGAAATTACTATCGGATGCTATCAATGATTTGAATCAACCTGCTAATAAAAACTTAATAAAGCCCGGTTCTAATGATTTAATTTATGGAGGCGATGTTACAAAATGGAAAATATTAGCCTATATTTTAAAAGCTCGTTATGCCAATAACTTAAGCAAGAAGAATCCTACCGGCTCTGCTACAGAATCCTTGCAATATGTTCAAGAAGCAAAAAATTTAGGGGCGTCTAATGATGCAAACATGTTTGCGGTCTTTGGAACAGACGCAACCAATAATAATTTATGGTACCAATTCATTAACGATAGAAATGGTTATATTTCTATGGGCAAATATTTTGTTGATATGCTCACGAACCTCAATGACCCTCGTCTACCGGTATATGCAGAATTGAATGATTCGGGAGTTTATTACGGTGCTTCGCCAGGCGGAGAAAACTTCTATGAGGGAGGCTTTTCTATTATTAGCACTACTACTTTTGCCGGCCCTGATTCGCCTATTCCCTTAGTAACTTATGCAGAATTATTATTCATTGAAGCGGAAGCCAATAAAAGATTAGGGAACGAAGCCGCCGCTTCTCAAGCTTTCGATGAAGCTATTACTGCTTCTATGGAACAGTTTGGAATTAGCGCGGCAGAAATTGCTACCTACTTAGCTGATAATGGGGCTAATGGAAATCCCGTTTCTTTAGAGCAAATTATGACACAAAAATATATAGCCTTGTTTACGAGTGTCCAAGCTTATACAGACTGGCGCAGAACGAACTTCCCTACTCTAACCCCCTCAGGAACCAATCCTCAAATCCCTCGTAGATTACCTACTTCCCAGTCCGAAAGAATTTATAATCCTAAAGCCATAGTCAATAGTAATATTTACGATAAAGTTTGGTGGGACCAATAAAATATGAATTTAATTTAAAAAGAGGGTGCCAAAAAGCATCCTCTTTTTTTTATGTAAAAATTAATGCCGAAGTGTTCCAAACAGCTCTAGAAAAGTAAAAAGAATAATTACTTCCCTGTAAACTTAGACCAATTGGGTTCATCACCGGGTAATTCAGCTCTATGAGACCATCTTAAATTTCCTTGAAAATACACAAAAGTTCCACTTAAAATTGTAGGATCTTCTTTATCGGTATAGCTTTCATTCTTAAAACCCTTAAAAGTTAAATCTACCACTCTTTTTAAAAATGTAGGAAGAAAGAACTTTGATGGAGTCATTTTATTGATTTTAAAACGTTTATAAAGAACTTGTTCAGGATCAGAAATATGCATGGTGTTAGGAAAAAATCTTTTTTCAAAAAACTGTTCTCCTTTATCCAAATTGGAAGTATGAATAAAAATAATGGGCGGGAAATTAGGATTTTTTTCTACTAATTTTTTGATTTCCTCAACGGAATGTTTACAAAACATACAATTCAAATGTCTCAAAAAATGAATAATAACCAACGGATAATGATGGATAATTTCGTAGAAATCATTGCTAGGTAGGTGCATACCCTCAACTTTTATACCTTCAATGGGAATATCTTCAGCCATAAAAATTTGTAGTTTTGCAAAATAAAAACAAATATATGCCAAATACAATAAATTTAAAAAATTTTATATTTTTGATTTTTTTAGTTGCTTGTAATGCTCAAAAGAAGCAATTTATACAAGATGCACCCTTAATTTCTGATACTTTTATTGATAGTGATTCCGTTTTACATAAAATTGAAACTGAACAAAAATGGGTCCTTTGGGCAGATAATCATATTCTTTTAGCCAAAGATCTTGGAATAACATCGCCCAATTTATTTATTAATCCAAATTTTCCAGACAGCATTTATCCCTATTTCTCTGATAAAGAAGCTAAAGAAATTCAAAATTTTAAATTTATTATTGATAGTGATGAAGCCGATGCAGCATTTTTAAATTCTTTTCAAAACAAAAATCAATTAGTGAATTTCAGAACTCTAAAACTAGCGGATATATTATATCAAATTCGTATAATTGGAAAAATTTTTGGGAAAGAAAAAGAAGCAAATCGTATGGCTGATTCCTTAAATATGGTAAAAAATGAAATTCAAAAGTCTATTCCTAAAAAATCTAAATTCAAAGTATTAATGATTCTGAATAATCAACCTTTGATGGTAGCGGGAAAGGGTAGTTATCTTCAAGAAATGATGGATTTATGCGGTTTTCAAAATATTTATGAAGACAAAAATGAAACTTCTATTGAAGTTGATATAAAAGAAGTAATTCAAAGACAGCCCGAAGTAATTTTTGCTATTTCTGATGACCCTAACTTCTCTGAACAATTTATTGGATTAAGTACCCAAACCTTTAGAATACCAGCTATACAAAATGAAAAATCCTTTCAATTAAGTCCTATTAATTTTATAGGTTCTAATAAAGAGTGTTTTTTAGGACTGTATCAAATGGCAAAATCAGTTTACCCAACAGCGATTGAACCCTATGATTCCTTAACTAAAAAACTAAAATAGAAGTATAATCATACTATTGGGTAAAAAATAGAATTTAACTTGTTTTAAAATATAAGCATTCATACTTTTGACTAATTTTGCAGCGTGGGCGTTTGGACACCTATTTTTGATAAAAAAAACCCTCTCTATGTATTTCATAGAAAATTTATATTGGGTTACATAACTTTTGTCGTTCTTTTTTCACTTTATATATGGTGGACTTTACCCCCTGTTGAAGATATAAATATAGAAAATACTGCCAAAGCAACTGAAATTTATTCAAGAGATGGTCTATTACTGGCAAGGCTAAGTATTGATGAAGAAAAAGATTTTGCTAGACCAAAAGATATACCCTTAGCTTTAAAAAAAGCGTTGATTTGTGCAGAAGACCCGAGTTTCAACAGACATAATGGCATTATTTATGAAAATTATTTTAAATCAGGGGCTAAAAAAAGTACTATCACGCAAAGATTAGCAAGAATGTACTTAAACGACCGAGGAGGTGCATGGTTAGGTTTGAATAGATTTTTACAAGAATGGATTTTAACATACCAAATTGAAGGGCAATATATTAAAGATGAAATTTTAACTTTCTACTTGAATTATGCTAATTTTGGGGGTAATATTATAGGTATCAACGCAGCTTCTAATACTTTTTTTGGAAAAACTCCTGATAAATTAGAACCCGAAGAAGCCATTTTATTAGCTGGAATTTTAAAAGCTCCATCTTACTATAATCCCATTAAACACAAAGCCAGAGCCTTAAAAAGACGAAATGAAGTCATTAGTTTAATGCGAAAAGAAGGATACATTAATAAAAATGACGCTCAAATTTTAAAATCTACAGATTTAATCATCAGAAAAAAAAGAAATACAAAACAACAATCCCAAAAAAGAGGTTTAGCACCTTATTTTGTTCAACAAGTCAAAAGAGAATTAAAAGTGTGGGGTAAAAAAAATAAAATTGATATTTTCAAAGCAGGTTTAAAGATTTATACGACTTTGGATTCTCGACTTCAAAGGCATTTGGATAGTGCAATGATGGAGCATTTAAGTGTTCATCAAAGATACTTAGAAAGAGAATTCAAATATTTTGGTGCTCCTTGGGAAAAAGATAGCAATATTTTAATTGCTGCAATGAAGCGTTCTAATCGTTATAAACAATCAAAAGCTGAGGGATTTACAGAATCTGAAATACGTCAAGAGTTTAATGAACCTATTCCTATGAAGGTTTTTAGTTGGGAAAACAATGATTTCACGAAAGATACGGTTCTAAGTCCATGGGATTCTTTAAAATATTATGCAAAATTTTTGCAACCTGGTGTATTAGTAACCAATCCTAAAAATGGACATGTATTGGCTTGGGTGGGTGGAGTTGATGCAAACTATTTTCAATATGACCATGTGGCTTATGGAAAAAGGCAAGTAGGTTCTACATTTAAACCATTTGTTTATACAGCGGCATTTGATAAAGGTTTTAAACCCTGCGACCAAGAACCTAATCAATATATTTCTTTTCCAACACGGGAAGGAAAATTATGGACCCCTAGAAATTCTGATGGAGAAGTAGGGCAAGATACTTGTTTAAGAGATGCTATTGCTGGTTCTATCAATATAGTTGCCGCAAGAATTACTCAAAAAGTTGGTGTAGAAACTGTTGTTGAATATGCTCATAAGTTAGGGATAAAGTCTTTTTTAGATACTGTTCCTTCTATTGGTCTTGGACCTATGGAACTGGGCGTAATTGAAATGACAACTGCTTACGCTACTTTTGCTAACTATGGAAAAAAAATTGAACCTATTTTAATTTCCCATATTGAAGATTCTAAAGGAGAAGTAATAGAAAGATTTACACCCAAAATAGAAGAAGTCTTAAGTGAATTTACAGCCTATACAATGATTCAAATGTTGCGTTCAGTTGTGGACTTAGGAACCGCCGGGGATATGCGTTGGTTACACCAAGTTCCTTATGATATTGAAGTAGCAGGAAAAACAGGAACCTCTCAAAATCACTCCGATGCTTGGTTTATCGGTTTTACTACCGATTTAGTAGTGGGTTGTTGGGTAGGTTGTGATGATAGAAGAGTTCGGTTCCTGTCTATGGATTATGGGCAAGGTAAAGCTATGGCTCTACCCATTGTGGGTAAGTTTTTAGCTCGGGTTTATAAAGATAAAAGTTTAAATTACCCAAAATCTCAATTCAGAAGACCCAATGGGTTTAATATTGATACTTATTGCCACCCACTTATCTATAAAAGGGATACCTTAAAAACTGATACTTTGCCTCCAATTGATACCATTCCCCTTCCTAACTCCGATTATAATCCTGATATTGATATGACAGATTTTAATTTTTAGTTCAAAAGATTATTATTTACTGTTCATCATTAAAATTTGCCATTTAAACAATAAAAAAAGTTAAACACTTGTAAAAGTTCTAATTAAAGGGTATTTTTGCATAAAATATTTTTAATATATGAAAAAAAATCTGTTTTTTCTTTTATCCTTACTGAGTATAAGTTTTAGTATGAATGCTCAAAATCACGTTTGTGCTACTCACGATCCAGAAGAAATTATGAAACAAAATCCTAATTTTTTACAAGAAATGTTAGATAATTTGAATTATTTGCCAGCTCAAGAATCGCAAAAAACGCAGAATAATAATTCTAGTTATGTTATTCCTGTAGTAATTCATGTAGTTCATAATAATGGTCCTGAAAAAATATCCGTTGATCAAATTAAATCTCAATTTCCCTCTTTATTTAATGATTTTAGGAGAGTTCCTAATACACCAGGGTATGGCGGCTATGCTATAGATACCAAAATAGAATTTTCTTTAGCTACTAAGGATCCTAATGGTAACCCAACTGACGGTGTGGTTTATGTTCAAAGTGCAACTCTGACAGACCACGACCAAGCTACTGAGGAAACCTCTCTAAAAACATTATCTAAATGGGACCCCACAAAATACTTAAATATCTGGTTAGTCAAATCTATTACTACGGGAAGCCCCGGTACGGTTTTAGGTTATGCTACTTTTCCTAATTTCGCTAGTTCTACTACTGATGGTTTAGTAATTAGATCGGATTGTTTTGGTAATTTTAATTTTTATCCTCAAGGAACTTATTTTACATTATCTGAGAGATTTGGAAGAACTCCTACTCATGAAATTGGTCACTGGTTAAGCTTATTCCATACCTTCCAAAGTGGTTGTGGTGGTACGAATTGTGGCAATAGTGGTGACCAATGCTGCGACACTCCTCCAACTAAAGAAAATAATTTTGGGTCGCCTAAAAGACAAAATACTTGTGGTAATGATAACCCCGATAAATTAGATGACGCAAGATACTATATGGATTATGTGGACAATAATTTCATGAACAAATTTAGTCAGTGCCAAACCAATAGAATGATTGCTACCCTCAATAATCCCTCTTATTCAAGACGTAAAGATTTATGGAAAGATACCAATCAACAAGCAACGGGTACGGGCAAATACAAAAAACCTATGGCAAATTTCTGGTCTAATACCCAAAATACAGTTGTAGGTGCTCCTGTAACTTTTATAGATTACTCCGCAGGTCAGCCTAATAATTATTCATGGACATTTACAAGAGGAACTACGGTTGTTAATGCTTCTGGTAGCATCGTAGATGTAACTTTTCCTGATACTGGCTGGTACAATGTAAAATTAGTAGTAGAAAACTTGGCAGATACTGCAAGCATCATTAAAAACAATTTTATTTACGTTGGTCAGCCTTCTAGTAATTCTCTTCCGTTTACAGAAGATTTTGAAGCCAATACTTTCCCTCCTACGGGATGGAATATTGTCAATAAAGATATTAATCCCGAAGGAAACGTAGGAGTTACTTGGGGACGAACCAATTTAAATGGTTCTGGGGGGTTTGGAAATAGCAAAAGAGCCGCACGTATGATTTTTAGTGGTTATTCTGATATTGGTCAAGAAGATGAGTTATGGACACCTGTGTATAATACCCAAAACTATAATGGTTTCTTAAAATTAGAGTTTTCTGTTGCTTATGTTCCTTTGGACTATCAAGCCCCCACAGGAGAAATTTCTTTGCAAGTCAATGATACTTTAACTGTTTGGGTTTCGCAAGATGCAGGTAATACTTGGACAAGAGTCTATTACAAAGGTGGTGATGCTTTAGCAACTGACGCTCCTTCTTCCTCTCAAATAAACTTTTACTCTGCTAACCAATGGAGAAGAGAAACTATTGACCTAACCCCCTATGCGAATACCGATAAATTAAGAATTAAGTTCATGACTATCAATGGTTTTGGGCAATCTATAAGCCTTGATGATGTTGCTATTTATGACCAAACTACTGCAAATACTCCTGTAATTATTACAGATAGTGATTTTAATGTAGTTCCTAACCCAAACAATGGTTCTGCTGCTCTAAAAGTTGATTTAAAACAAAATACAGAATTCGAAGCATCAATATATGATGTTCAAGGAAAATTAGTATATCAATTCCAAAATCAAACTTTAAGTGCTGGAAATCATACAATTCCTTTTAACTTAGGCGCGCCACAAGGTATTTATTTTGTTAATGCTATAGTTGGTGGTCAAGTAGTTACAAGAAAAATGATTAAAAATTAATAGATTTATTTTTCATATTTTGGTTTTTAGGCTCTCCTTAAAGGAGAGCCTGTTTTTTTGAAACTACAAGTCTTACTTGTGGTTTATGCGTGAGGGATGTGAAGGGCACGAAGTGGCACTGCCTTTTGACGCTTTTGAAAAAAGCGGAAAAAGGATTGCTGAAACGAAGTGTAACCCGAAACAGCCCGACCCCGAAGCTTTAGCGAAGGGGACACGCCCTTATAAACATAAAAAAACATAACAATCCTATTCATTCATAAAAGTTATTGTAGGGCAACAAAAATATTCGTATCTTTGCATTTCAATTATATACAGAAAAAATAAATGAGCAACGAAATCATTGAAAATAATAATTATACAGCAGACAACATTCAAGTTTTAGAGGGATTAGAAGCAGTTCGTAAAAGACCTGCCATGTATATCGGGGACATCGGAGTGCGTGGTTTACATCATTTAGTTTACGAAGTTGTGGACAACTCTATTGATGAAGCTCTAGCTGGCTATTGTAATAATATCTTAGTTACCATTCAAAAAGATGGCTCTATTAAAGTTAGAGACAACGGAAGGGGAATACCTGTTGATTTACACCCCAAAGAAAATAAATCTGCTTTAGAAGTCGTTATGACTGTTCTGCATGCTGGTGGTAAATTTGATAAAAATACCTATAAAGTTTCAGGTGGTTTACATGGTGTTGGGGTTTCTTGCGTAAACGCTTTATCACACACCTGTATTGTAAAGGTATATCGTGATGGAAAAATCTGGACTCAAACTTATCATAAAGGTGTTCCTGTAGAACCTGTAAAACCTATAGGAGAAACTCAAGATAGAGGTACAGAAACAATTTTTTATCCTGACCCTGAAATTTTTCAAACTATTGAATATAGATTTGAAATTTTAGCAGCTCGTTTAAGAGAATTGGCTTATTTGAATAAGGGAGTGAAAATCACTTTAACTGATGAAAGAGACGAAGTTGAGCCGGGTAAATTTTTAACGAAAGTATTCTATTCGGAAGGTGGTTTGGTTGAATTTGTAAAATTCTTAGATCAAAACCGTGAGCCTCTTCATCAACAACCTATTTATATTGAAGGAATTGATGAAAACAATACAGTTCCTGTTGAGGTAGCAATACTCTATAATTCTTCTTATAACGAAAATATACACTCTTATGTGAACAATATTAATACCCATGAAGGTGGTACTCACGTTGTAGGCTTTAAAAAAGCTCTAACTCGTACCTTAAAACTATATGCGGAAAAATCAGGTTTATTAAGTAAATTAAAATTTGAAATTACAGGAGACGATTTTAGAGAAGGTTTGACGTGTGTAATTTCTGTAAAAGTTCCTGAACCTCAGTTTGAAGGGCAAACGAAAACTAAATTAGGAAACTCTGATGTTCAAGGAATTGTAGAATCTATTGTTAATAAACAGTTAGCATACTTTTTAGAGGAAAATCCTAATGTAGCGAAACGTATTGTACAAAAAGTAATTATCGCGGCAGAAGCAAGGAATGCAGCCAAAAAAGCACGTGAGATGGTTAGAAAAAAAGATTCTTCTGTATCTGGTGGCTTGCCTGGCAAATTAGCGGATTGTGCTTCTAAAAATCCAGAATTATGCGAATTATATTTAGTAGAGGGGGATTCTGCGGGTGGCTCTGCAAAACAAGGACGCGATAGAAGATTTCAAGCAATACTCCCTTTAAGAGGGAAAATATTAAATGTTGAGAAATCGCATCCTTCCAAAGTTTATGATAATGAAGAAATTAAAAATATTGTTTTAGCTCTAGGGATTTCTAATATTGGTAATGCTGAAGAGGTTGATTTAGAAGGCTTACGTTACCATAAACTCATTATCATGACCGATGCCGATATTGATGGTTCCCATATTCGCACATTGCTTTTAACTTTCTTTTATCGCTTTATGCAACCTTTGATTGAAAGAGGTCATTTATACATCGCTCAGCCACCTTTATATTTAGTAAAAAAAGGAAAAGAAGAAATCTATTGTTGGAACGAAGAAGACAGAAAAAATGCAGTAGTAAAACTCAGTGGTGGAGATGAATCCAAAGTCAATATCCAGCGTTATAAAGGTCTTGGAGAAATGAACCCAGAACAATTATGGAATACAACAATGAACCCCGAATATCGTACACTTCAAAAAGTTACCATTGAAAGTGCTGCTGAAGCAGACTATTTGTTTTCTATGCTCATGGGGGACCAAGTGGGTCCAAGAAGAGAGTTTATTGAGCTTAATGCGAAATATGCTAGATTAGATTTGTAATCCCTCAAATCATTTATGAAAATTTGTGCAGTTTCTTACCTCAATACAAAACCCTTTTTGTATGGTATAGAAAATCAAATTACCCATAAAGAAGTGATTCTTCAAATACCTTCTTTATGTGTTGAGCATTTTAAAAATCATTTATCTGATGTTGCATTAATTCCTGTAGGCTCTTTATTAGATTTCGAAGAAATTCAATTAATAAATGATTTTTGTATTGGTGCAAATGGCAAAGTGGATTCTGTTTTTTTATTTTCTAAAAAACCAATCCATCAATTAGAACAAGTTTATTTAGATACACATTCAAGAACTTCCAACGGATTAATTAAAGTTTTAGCTAAATTTCATTGGAATCAAAATCTCAATTTTCTTACAACACCTTCTCATTCAGAATCTTATCAATTTATTGATAAAAATATTGGTGCCATTGTTATTGGTGATAGAGCTATTCAATTAAAGAATGATTATCCCTATGTTTATGATTTAGCTTATGAATGGAAAACTTGGACAGGCCTGCCCTTCGTTTTTGCGGTTTGGGCTTTTCATTACTCCAATTCAATATTAGAAAAATTAGAAATACTTAAGAACTCTTTTCGTTATGGGATAAACCATATTGAAGAAGTTGCAACCATCTGGAGTAATGCTTTTCAAACAGATAGAGAAAACGTTCTCAATTACTACCAAAACAATATTAGCTATGAATTGGATACTGATAAAAAAGAGGCTTTAAAATTGTATCTTCAACATTTATCCCATATAGAAAATTCAAAAGCTCCAATAATAAGGTATTGGTGAAAATGGTTTTATTTGTTTATGAGGTTAAAAAATGGATAAATTCTAACTTTTAGAAAAATAACATTTTGAGCTTGACAAAATCAAAATAAATCTTAACTTTGCAAAAATTTTATTGAACAGCCATGTCAAAAAATAATTTTTTAGACATTTTTAAAAATGACAAAAATATTTTTGAAAATTTTCAAAATGCAAATTTTAATCTTAACGAATTTTTAGGAACTATATTTAACGATTTCTCGGTTTTTGTTAGTAAGTATATTGACTTTCTCACTCAAGCGAAACTAGATAAAGGATTAATGATAGCTTATGCAGAACTTAGCCAAGCTATTATGTCGAATCCTGAAAAATGGTATAAAATTCAAGCACAATTTTATCAAGATTTTTTTAAAATCTGGCTAAACTTTTGGGATAGACAATTTGGAAAAGAGGTAGAAGATGTCATTAAGCCTTCTCCTAAAGATACTCGTTTTAAATCCAAAGAGTGGGAACAAAATGCCTATTTAGATTTTATCAAAGAATCTTATTTACTACTTTCAGATTTTATGATGAATATTGTAAATGAGTTTCCAATTGAAGAACAAAAAAGAAAAAAATTACAATTTCATACCCGTCAATATGTAAATTCAATTTCTCCTACAAACTTTGCCTTAACCAATCCAGAAGTGATTCAAACTGCTATGGAAACTAAAGGAAAAAGTTTAATGGAAGGTTTTAAAAACATGGTTGAAGACCTCAAAAAAGGTCGTATTACTATGACAGACGAAAAACAATTTGAAATTGGAAAAAATGTGGCTGTTACTGAAGGTGCAGTTGTATTTCAAAATGAACTTATTCAACTTATTCAATATAAACCACTTACAGAAAATGTCAAAGAAATTCCTTTTTTAATATTCCCTCCTTGGATTAATAAATACTACATTCTAGACTTAACTCCAGAAAATTCCTATGCAAGATGGATTGTAGAACAAGGTTATACCGTTTTTATGGTATCTTGGAAAAGTGCAGATGCAACTACTCAACATTTAAATTGGGAAGATTATATTGAAAAAGGGTGCATGGCTGCTATAGAAGCCGCTAAATCTATTACAGACTCTAAAAAAGTGAATACATTAGGTTTTTGTATTGGTGGCACACTTCTGGCTAATACATTAGCTATATTAAAGAAAAAAAGAAATTCTTCAGTTCATACTGCTACATTCTTGGCAGCTATGGTTGATTTTCAAGACACAGGAGAAATTGGCACTTTTGTAGATGAATTTTTTGTACAAGAAATTGAAGAAAAATTTAAAGATGGCGGAGTTTTAAGTGGCAATGTTTTAGCTAATACATTCGCTTCATTACGAGAAAATGAACTTTTTTGGAATTATGTAGTTTCCAACTATTTAAAAGGTCAAACTCCTCCCCCATTTGACTTACTCTATTGGAATTCAGACCCAACAAATTTACCCGGCAAAATGTACAGTTATTATTTGCGTAACATGTACCTTGAAAATAATTTGATTAAACCAAACCATCTAAAAATGTTGGGTAATTTTATAGATTTACATTCAATTAATACTCCTTCTTGCTTTATAGCAACTATAGACGACCATATTTCTCCTTGGAAAACTGTTTATAAGGGGTATTTGGCTTTTAGTGGTGAAAAAAGATTTATACTTGGTGCTAGTGGGCATATAGCTGGAATCGTAAATCATCCTGCTAAAAAGAAGCGTAATTATTGGGTTAATAATGAAATTTCAGATAATCCAGAGCATTGGCTAGAAAAAGCAGAATCAAAACCCGGTTCATGGTGGACAGAATGGATAGAATGGTTAAATAGTTATAACACCAATGAGGTTCCTGCTCGTCAAATTCAAGGAAAAATTGAAGATGCACCCGGGTCTTATGTTAAAGAACGTTTAATTTAAATAGACTACTTTCTAATTTTAGTTTAGGTTTAGGCTACTAATAATTAGCAGCCTAAACCTATTTTATTGCTTTTTGTTTTTTATCCACACTTGTTTATAAATACTCATTGTTTTTCAAGTAAAATACCATGAAATTTGTACAATAATTCTCATGCAAGCCTACCAAATACATTTAGAACAATTTGAAGGTCCCTTTGATTTGTTACTTTTCTTTATTGAAAGAGATGAATTGGATATTTATGATATTCCTATATCTAAAATTACTAAAGACTTTTTGGATTATTTGCATGGATTAGAAAAATTAGAAATTGAAGTAGCATCTGAATTTATTTATATGGCTGCTACACTTATCAAAATTAAAACCAAAATGCTTTTGCCTAGACCCCAAGAAAACTCAGACGGAAATCCCGAAGACCCAAGGCAAGAACTAGTCCAACAATTAGTTGCTTACAAACAATTTAAAGCTATTCAAAAAGATTTAGAAATCATTGAAGAAGAATCATTAAAACTTTATAGCTCAGGTGGTATTACGGCAATTTCACAAGCTAAACCAGAAGATGAACTCCAATCAATCACTCTTTTTCAATTAATGATGGTTTATAAAAGGGTATTAGAACAACAAAAATTACGAGAAAAAAAACCAAGCCACGTTATTCAAAAATACCCTTATTCCCCTGAAGAAGTTAAAGCCTTTATACAATCTTTGATTTTCAAACACGGAAAAATAGATTTTCTAAGTTTTGTTGCAGAAAAACCTGAAAAACTTTTTATAATTTTTAGCATCTTGTCTATATTAGAAATGGTTCAGTATAAACAACTTAGAGTAGTAATTGGCGAAGGATATAATAATTTTTGGATTATGAATATTGAACCAAACTCTTGATTTGATGAAAGTATAACTTACTTGATGGAATAGAAAATTTCTTCCACAAATCAAGAATAACGATTAGGTGCTTCATGGTAACTTTTTATATGAGGTCCTAAAAATAACAAGGAATAAATTCTGATTAACGCAATACCTGTAAACACAAAGTTTAAAGAACTGATTAAAGCTAAATAAACCTGATAATGATGAATGTATCCAAAAATCAAATCTTCTCCAATAAATGAAGGAGTTATAGGAAACCCCATCATGATTATTGTGGTCATAAAAAACAAAATAGCTTGAACTGGATGCTCATAAGAATGACCTAAATACCCATTTAAATGAAAATATTCTTTTTCACGTTTTTTTAGTTGAATCAAACTCCATAAACCAATAACAATGGCTGCAATATGCCCACTCATATAAATAAAAAGTTCTTGTAAGTTAAAATTATCATGAAAAAGAACAGAATATGCAGTAAACAAATGAGCAAAAAATACATTGGTAAAGGCTAAAATAGGATCTTTTTTTTCAGCATAAGATTTTAGAACCGCTAAAAATCCTAAAGTTAAGATGATACTCATCAACAATTCTTTTCCTAAATCCAGTAACCAATCCGCATCATAAAAAGAAAGCACAAATAAACTTATAATGAATGTCAATAAAATAGCTCTTTGAAGGTTAATAAAATGAAACCATCTCCCAATTCTTTTTGCTGGATAAAATACCAATTTTTTTAATAAAAATTCTAAATACCATTCCTTTAAAGATAACACAAATAGCGTATAGTAGGTATTATTGCTAATTTTATTTTTGAAAGTATTATTCTTTTTTTCAAATTGATAAAATTGTTCACGAATTAAATAGTTTACAACAGATGGGGTTACTAATAATTGATAAGTTCTTAAAAAAGCGTTACCAGCAAAATGCACTAAAACCCAGTTTTCTAGTCCAACTGCTAATTCCAAAAACATCAAACCAATTTGAGAAATTGATGCATAAGCAATTTGGCTTTTAACATTAGATTGAACTCTGGAAATAAAGTAACCAATTAAAGCAGTAATTACACCCACTAATCCAATCATTAAGCGTGCAATTTCTTGTGCTTCCCAAAAGGGTTTAGTTTTGAGAAGTAAAAAAACACCCATGTGAATTGATAAAGCTCCATAAAAAATGGCACTTGAAGGTGTAGGACCTTCCATAGCTCTTGGTAACCAATAACTAAATGGAATTTGAGCAGATTTTACACTTGCAGCCAACAATAACATCAAAGAAATAAAAAAAACTATTTTACTATTTTCAACAATTTTTTCATTCACTAACTCTAAATTGTACAATTTCATGAAAGTAATATTTTCTTCCCATAAATGATGGCTAGCCCACATTGCCAATAATAATCCTATATCCCCTAAACGATAAACTGTAAATACTTGATTAGCATTATTAATAGGTAAATAACGATTTCTATAAAATGCAATTAAGAAAAAAGAAGAAAGACCTAAGAACTCCCAACCAAGATACAAAGTCTCAAAATTTCCTGATAGAATTACAATATTATATCCAAAAATGAAGGCAACCAGAGTTGCAAAAAAACGTTTAAAACCTGCTTCTCGGTGCATATAAACAGAACTATACCGAACTATTAACCCAATCAATAAATTACCAATCCATAAAAAAACTAAACCATTTTTATCTAATAAAAAATCAATCACAAATGAATAATAACCATTATGATATAGTTCTAACTCTTTAAAATTTATGGGTTTTCCGCCTTTATAAATCCAAAAAAGAGTTAATAGTGTGGTAATTAAAAAATTTGATATTCCTAACAAATTAACTATCCGAAGAATTCTTTTTTCATTATCTTCTTTTTGAATTAATATAAAGAAAAATGCAATAAAAGGGGAAAACCAAACAAAATTTATAAACAATGAAATATGTTCAATCATAATTAAGATAAATAATAAACAGGCAAATTCTCTGAATGAAATCTAAACAATTGTTCAAAATTTTCTAATGGTTTTATTTCTATAGCAGTTAATAAATAATCATGAAATTCATGGTTATCATAACGATAAAATTTTTTTTCTATAGGATGAAATGCAAATAAATGTATCCATTGATTATGGAACCATTCTTTTATACTTGGGTTATTATTTAAAATATTCCAAATTACCTTTGGAAAATGCTCAATAACTACACAAAGCCTTAATGGATCATGAATTTCAACCATTTGGTTGGGTAATCCTGTTCTTAAATCTCCATACATACCATTCGCTAAACCTATAAGCCCCATAACATTATGAGGAAGTTTACTACCAGCCCCTAATTTATGCCTATCCATTTTTGAAAAATAGTATTCTAAATTAATACCGCCACAAACCGGAGCTACTGCCGATAAAATTTTTTCTAAATAGATACCATCGGAGTCCAAATCATAATTATAGGAATGCAAAAATGCTCTTCTATCTAAAAATAAATGTTCTGAAATAGACCGTTTTCCAATGATACAAACCGAATTAGTTGCATGATTGTATTCAGGACGTGGCTCAAATAATGACCATGCTCTTTTTTTTACTCTTTCATGAATACTTTTTATGGGTCCATCATGATGAATAGTATCAAACCTTCTGGAGCGTTCCAAAGCATTTAATTCTAACGCTTGTTCAAAAATTTCTAAATTTTTTAAATGTAATTGATAATTTTCATAGGAAAGAAGATTTTCATCAAAAAATTCCATAGTATCTTTAGTTGTGTCTTGCAAACCAGCTAAAAATTGAGTAGTTTCAGGTATAAATATTTGTTGTTTTTTTAAATTTTCTCTAACTTTAGGATGATTAAGCATAAAAGCTGCAACTCTTGCATTAACAGAACCAGGTCTTCCTGAACATGCCCCACAATCATACCCCGCATAATAACTATTATTTACACTACTCGCTCCATGACCAATAATATAAACTATTTTACCGAAATTCTCAATTAAGCCTATACTTTTTAAAAGTCCAACCATTCTTTCTGCCATTTCATCTATAGTAAAACCTACCTGAAGACCATCAATTTTATCATTAGGATTAATATTTTCTATACTTAAAGCGACTTTAGGGTCCATATATTGGCTACTACTTATGCAAATAGGGGTCTCTGAAGGGAAAAAAATAGATTTTACTAAATCCCATACCGTAAATACCCCAATTGTTGAAGATGTAATGACCCCACCTAACAGCCCCAAAGTATTTTTCTTTAGATGTAAGTCTTGTTGATGATGTTGAGTGGGCTCACTTTCTTTTATGATATACTTGGGATTCACAGGTGCAGGGCAAGATTTTGTATAGAATTTTGCTCCATGCGGTAAAAAATAAAATTCTACATTAAAAAATCCTGCAGTTCCATAAGTATCAAATTCTGGAGATAGTTTTTCTATCTTCCTTCTAATTGAACAACTTCTATCATCTAAACAAAAAATTGCCTGAAAATGAATATTTTGAGTATTAACTTCCCAATCATAAGTTTTGAGTATCCCATTAAAAACTTGTTCATAGTAACTAAATTCAAAAGCCTCTTGCCATAAAGACAAAACATCAAATGCTTCTTGATTTTCTATTTTCTCAAATAAATCATACTCAAAATTAAAGGGCAAATGGTAGGACAATGGTTTCCAATTTACAGAACTAAAATGCTCATCTAAATAATCAATTTCTAAAAGTAACTCATAGATAATAAAGTCCTTTAAAGTTATATTACGTTTATCCAAAAGATAATGAGGATTTTGTTCTAATACGCTAACCATTCCACTCCAACCCGGATGGTTAAATTGTTGATCAAATAGATATTTTTCAAACCATTTTTCTTCACCTACAATAATTTTCAATAAATCGCTAATTTGTATATTCTCAAGATTTTCTAAAAATTCCTGTACCCTTCTACTTTTAAAAATTGGAATAAAGCTATTTTTTTGAACATATTGAACAGACTCCATAAAACTAGAAATATTTTCGGGAAAATGTTGCTCGCTTATACCTTGATCTAAATAGCTTCCTATCGTTGAAAATAAAACAGGGTGTAATGATTTGTCCCAATTTTTGTTTAATACTTTTTTCCAAAAATTTCGTAATTTGCCAATTCTAGGTTTTAAATTGATATTGTAACTAGATTTCATTAATCTATCAAACCATAAAGCAAAATTCTCTTTTCCTTTACGATTGATTATCACTTTTGTTAATATCTCGTTGTTTATTTTTCCATCATGAAAAAGCTTTCTATATTCATGCAATTGTAAATAAACTTTATACCCAAAAATTTGAGAAGCTTCATTAAGCGCTTGATAAAAGGGCTTGTTTTGAAAAGCATGTAAAGTATTGTGATGGACAAAGTCTTTTAAGGGATTTTGAGAAGGTAAATAATGGCGGATATGTTCTAATGTGTGCTTTTCTACAAAATAATCATCATTTTCCATAACAGGTTGCAAAATTATTATTCAAGAATTTATAAATCAATTTTAAAATAAAAAGCCCCTAATAATAGGGGCAAAACTATTCTGAGTTTTGTATTTTAGGGTTTTACTAATTTTTGAAAATAATTCCCTTGATTTCCTTTAACCTGCAAATAATAAATCCCAGATGGTTCAACGGATAAATCTATTTTGAACTTATTTTCCGATATTATCGGAGTAGAATACACAATTTGACCTAATGAATTACAAATTTCCATTTGACCATTTTGCAAACCTAAATTCGCTAAATCTACAAAGAAAACACCTTCTAACGACGGATTAGGATAAACGCTTATAGGTAAACTGGATAAACTTTTTAGGTTAGAAGTAATAAGTTGCAGAACTTTACATACAGACGCAGCTTCTGATAGCACATTATGTTGAGTGAAAGTTCCGTCCCCTAACTGCCCGGAAGCATTACGACCACATCCCCAAAAAGAACCATCAGTTTTATAAACAATTGTAAAATTTGTACCTGCTGCTACACCTGCAACATCATTTATCCCTATCATTTGAACGGGTGAGGAACTATTGTTCACAGTATTATCGCCTAAATTACCATAAGTATTTCTGCCCCAAGCCCATACTGTACCATCATTTTTCACTACTACCGTATGGAAAGCTCCACATGCTGCCTTAGTAGTGGCACCTGACAAATTCGGTACTTGCACAGGAGTGCTTCTATCCGTAGTTGTACCATCACCTAATTGACCGTACAAATTCTGCCCCCAACACCATACCGTACCATCAGATTTTATTGCTAATGAATAAAATCTTCCCGCTGCTATATGAACTACATCTGTCAATCCTTGAACTTGAACAGGCGAATTACGGTCTGTAGTGGTATTATCTCCTAGTTGTCCATATAAATTATCTCCCCATGCCCATACTGTACCATCATTTTTTAATGCTAAAGTATGATAAGTACCAGCCGCTATTTGCTTAACACTATTTAAATTTGGAACTTGAGTAGCAATAGCTTTATCTGTTGTCGTACCATCGCCAAGTTGCCCATCACCGTTCCAACCCCAGCACCATACCGTACTATCTTGTTTTAATGCAACAGAATGCCAACCCCCTGCACTAATTGCCTTAATATTCGTTAATACCAACGTTTGTACAGGCGATTGAGTACTATTATTCGTACCCGTAAGACCATTACCAAGCCCACCATACAAATTACTTCCCCAACACCATACCGTACCATCTGCTTTTAATGCCATTGAGTGGGCTTCTAGCTGGTCACCACCTGCTGAAACGAAAATCACACCATTTAATCCTATTGCTGTTACGGGTGTATTGCTATCATCGGTAGAGTTGTTTCCTAATTGACCGGTTGCATTTTCCCCAAACGCTTTTACTGTACTATCCTCACAAACGACTAAGCTATGCCAGCCACCTGCTGCTATTCTTTGTCCATAAACTTGATGGTATATCATTAATACCACCCATAAAACTATAATTTTTTGCATATTTTTAAAACTTTTTTATTTTTTTGATAAATAATTTTTTGTATTTGGGCGTGCCCCTCGCTAAGCTCGGGTCGGGCTACTTCAGGTTACACTTCGTTTCAGCAATCCTTTTTCTGCTTCGGTAAACTCAGCATCAAAAGGCAGTGCCACTTCGTGCCTTTCGTATCCCTCACGCACACTCAACCCATTGCGATTTATTATGATATACTACCATTTGATTCGTAAGGAAGCAATAAGATTCCTTCCCGGCGCATTAATCCCCGACGCATAAGGTCGGTACATTTTATCCAATATATTTTCTAAACCTAATACAATTGCCATATTTTGCTTTGGATAATAAGCCATTTTAAAATTCAATGTGTACCATGAAGGAACAAACGGAAGCCCATTTTCATCTCTTGCATACGAAAAATTAGTCCTTTCTGTCAATGCCAAGTCTTTATAATCCATTTTTGCGTTATACACTACATAAAAATCCCATTTAAACTTGATATTTTCATAAGTGAAATGGGTACTACCAAAACAGGGTGCAGCATGACGTAAAGGATAATATATCATACTATCAGGAGCTTGTTCTCTACCCTTCTGATACGAATAATTGCTTTTCATTCCAAATCCCTTATAAAAAAACTCTATTCCAGCTTGGATTCCATAAACTTGAATTTGCGTTACGTTTTGTATAGCTTGAATACGGCTTTTATTCCCTTGATAACGAATAGTAGTATCACCATTGAACACAAAATTTTTACGAACCATTGCATCATTAAGCCATGTATAATATACTGTACCGTCTAATTTTAACCAACTTCCAAAGGTTTTGATTGTTCCTAACTCTGCATTATACACCTTTTCAGGTTTCAAATTGGGATTTGGAACCACCAAATACCCTGGTACAGACTCAAAAACTTTACCCCAATCATCTACATTGGGGGCACGAAAACCCGTTGTAAGGTTAGCATAAACATTCCAATTGGGATTAGGCATAAAAACCGTACCCACACTACCACTTAGATTTTGTGTATTCAAACGAGCCTCTTGATAAGGAAATGGAAACAATGTTGTATCAAATTGAGAATGAATAAAAAAGCTATTGTATCTTAAGCCCACACTAACTACCCAAAAACCATTAGGTTTATATTTTGTAGTTGCATACACTCCATTTGACAACCAAACCGAACCATCAGGGTACCTTGTAACCGTTGGCTCAACTTTTCCATTGAGTATATTCGTTAAATGAGCTTTAGAACGCACTTTGTTGTAAACTGTTTCCCAGCCATAATTGAATTGAATTTTTTCATTCCCATGTTTTTCAAAATCCATATTCACAGAATAAGCATATACATTTTCTAACTGCATTCGCCTTTCACGATACATGAATAAACGGTCATAACGGCTTTCTTCAAAGAACTGGTAAGCAAAAACTGTGTTTACTTGGTCAAAAAAGCGGTTAGATTTTGAATAACGGAAACCCAGACGTTGCATTTGCCACTTTTGTGGTCCATAATACCATTCCGCCCAACGTAATTTTCCTTTGTAAGGTCCATCTTCAGCATATACATACAAACGGTCATAACGATTATAAGGAGAAGTTTCTGAAAAATGAAAAGCATATTCCATATTCAAAAATCTATTTGGCTGGAAAGCAATTTTTTGTATAAAGTTTATTTGATCATACTGAGAACCTATTTGTAAAGTAGAATCCTGATTCCTAATCATAATATCCTGATTATCTTGACGAATGACATAATGCCGTTTATAATAATCAGGAAGTCCATTTTTAGAACCCGAACGTAAATCCCCATAATCTGCATAAGTTATATTCGTCAAAAAAGACCATTTTTTCATGCGTAGGTGGAAATCTATATGTTGAGTTTTTTCTTGATTAGCAGTAGAAAAGCGGGAGAAGGCATTTCCTGAAACTTTAAGTTTTTGATTAGCAGTACTATCCAAAAATTTAGGAATAAAAGTTTGGAAATTCATCACGCCACCAATTGCATCACTACCATACATCACCGAACCTGGACCAAACAAAATTTCTGCACCTTCCATTGAATTTGCATCTAATGAAATCACATTTTGTAAGTTTCCAGAACGAAAAATAGCGGTATTCATTCTCACGCCATCTACCACAATTAACAATCTATTGGTAGCCATACCCCTAATCATAGGAGAACCGCCTCCCAACTGGCTCTTTTGTATAAATGCATAACCACTCATACCCAAAAGGTCTGCAGTAGTTTGAGGATTTTGAAAAGCAGCTTCCTGCATATTGATGGTTTCAATACGATTAGGAGAATCCATTTTCTTTTGTTCCCAACGGCTTGCACTAATTACAACCTCGTTCAAAGAAACTTTTTTACGGTTTAATATCACCATAAATTCCATCTCTTCTAACTGGATATAACTATATGTAATAGGCTCATAATCAGGATGTAAAAATCCAATTCTTTCAGAATTTTTCCATTCCGATATATCTACTTGACCTTTCTCGTCTGTTAAATGTACAGACTGATTGACGTTCAATTGAACACCCTTTATAGAAATACCTTTGGGATCTAATACCGTTAATATTTGACCATCAAGGCTAAAATAACTCAATAACAATCCAAAATACAGGATAATTTTTTTCATTTTTGAAATAATAGGCTTAATATGAAGCAATTGCTTCAGTTTAGAAAATATATTAACAAATACACAACATTTTGCTGTGCATGAACTCTTCGTTAATGAAAATCAACGAATGAATTAGCCTATGATTTCGGGTGGAATGAAACTAATTGAATCAAATTGAATAGAATAAAAAACTGTTTTCCATAGTATGGATTGAAATTCGTGTTTAACACTTGTTAAAAATACTTTGGGTTCTGAATAAAAAAGTTTTTTAAAGATTTTAAATATATCGTTTTCCTGAGAATGTTCTAATGACAAATTAATCAACTGATTTAGTTTTTGATTCAATTCCGTTTCTTGATGGTCATGCCAACACCAATAAGTAGTAATATCCTTATGAACTTCCTCAAAGACAATATCATACATTTCACCTTGATATTCAAATTCTTTGGCATGTTCAAAACGTAATTTTTGTTTTTCCTGTAAAGAGAAATTAAAACAAACCAAATCTTTTTTGTCAAGTCCTGCTATAATACTTTTTTTGATAGCTCTTCTGACTTGCTGCTTTTGATATTGAATATAAGATAGAGAAGTTATCATAGGCACTATTAGACCTAATACCAAGATAAAGCTTACAAAATTTTGCAAACCTAATCTATGTAAAAAGAAAAGCCTAAAAGCTGCCATAAATGTTGGCAAAGCTATAAAAAAACTAGCAAATAGTAAACGCTAATGAAAAAAAATCTATTTCATCAGGGAATAAATTTAAACAAAATTATTATCATTCTTTATCAGAATCATTAAAAATCAACTCATTAACAGAACTGGTTTGCAAATATTTATCAATTTTAGATTTTTCATCCTCAAAGATATAATTAGGGTGAAAAATTCTCACTTTATTATCATTGAAAGCAGAAACATCAATTGGAGTAAGTTTATTTAAAAAAGCCCATTTTCTACCAAATAAAATGGAATAATCAATATTTATAGCATAATCTAAAGCTGTAAAAGATTGAAAATTATTTAATTTGTCAAATTTAAACTTAGTAGAATTGCCATATTTATCAGTGCCAAAACCAAATTGAATTTGATTGTATAAATCAAAAGTAGATTCTTCAAACTCATTATTAGACAAAAAATCTAAGGAAAACATGTTTTTATCTTTCCAAACTTTATAATGTAAAACTTTACTAGTTTCAGTTTCTTGGGAAGAGTAGTCCATAGGTAGAGTTACATAATTTTCATTAAAAATACGTTTTGCCCATAAAGAAATGCAATATCTTGGAACAATATGTTGGATAAAGCCTACACCCAACTCATTATTATGCTTAACATAATAGCGTAAGTCCATTTCAGGAAAGCTAACATGAAAAGGCATTTTAATACCTTTCACTTTGGTATTTTCAAAATTATAAACGATAAAGGAGAGAAAAGCCTTACCATTTTCGGTATAAAGACCAATTTTGTGAGGCAAATGCTCAAATAATAGCTCAGGTTCAATTTCCCAAGTAACAATAAAGGTATTTTTCCAAGTAGATGATAAGAATTGCTTCATGGCAAATAAAATTAATTTAAGTAAAGTTATTTCATACAGTATCCTTTGGTTATACGCAAAGATAAACTAAAAAGTTACATCTCAAATGCAAAAAAAATATAAAAAACAAATTATAACCAAATAAAAATTAAATAAAAATTAAAATTATT
>CAZBPK010000106.1:0-15374 GCA_964493765.1 uncultured Bacteroidia bacterium
GATGATATTCCTGTACCTCCAGATTATGCTACTTTAATTTTAGGTACTTGGGAAGCAAGCGATGATGAAAGTAGGTTTTATTCATTTGAAAAAGATAAATTATACAGTAATTCTAATTTAGAAGGAATAAAATATCAATTAGATTTGAATACTGTGGTTTTAGATAATGGTACAAAAATGATGATTTTAAATATAGATGATAATGAAATCACTTTTCAAATAAATGGTTCTAATTACACTTTTAAGAAAAGAAAGGAAGAAGTTTCTAAAAAGGAAAATCCCCAAAAAGAATCCATTGACCCTAAAAAGTTGATTGGCTTGTGGGACTTACCAACTGGAGATGAATTTTCATCTATACGTTTTAAATCCAATGGCTATTATGATATGGTTCCATTTAATGATGTTTATACTTATAAAGTTGAAGGAAATAAGATTTTCCTCAAAAAAACTGCTAATACTCCACCTTCTTTAGATGCCGAATCCACTTTAGAGATAATTTCTTTAAATGATAAAGAATTGATTTTTTTATCGGGAAAAAATCAAGTAAAGTATAAAAGGTCAAAAAGTCAATAATAAAGTTTACGTGGCAATAAAATGATTGCTATAGAAATTATAGGGGCTCAAAACAAAACGCACCCGTAAGTTAGCAAGAGACATAAAAAAAATATTTTTACAATTAACTAAATAAGCTTTTACTAAAACAAATCAGAAACACTATTAAGGGGAAATGCTTTAGGTAAGATAAAGCCTTCCCCGTATTTTTTTCCAATCATTCTTCCCATTTCCATGGCTCTTGAATAGATATTTTCCCAAAATTCTTTTGAAGAAATATAGGTATCAGGTTCAATTGAATTTGGATCATAAAATTGTGATTGATAAGCTTTTATGGATTCTATTTTTTTTTGCATAAAGGGAGTTATATCCACAACTAGGTTGGGAATCAAAAGTTTATCTTGAATATAATGGATATAGTTATGTGGTCTCCAAGGTTTTTGAAGTTCTTGGCCTTCGTAAGTTTGAATTTTTAAGAGACCACTGAGAAAAATAGACTCAATGGATAATTTTGCTGCTTTTCCATGGTCAGGATGCCTATCTTCAGGAGCATTAATTACTACTAATTTAGGCTGTAATTTCCTGATAACCTTAATGATTTTTAATTGGTTTTCTTTGTCATTAGAAAAGAAACCATCTGGCAATTCTAGGTTTTCTCTGTGAAAAAGTTCTAGTATATTTTTAGCATTATCAGCTTCTTTTAAACGCATTTCTGGAGTCCCTCTGGTACCTAATTCCCCTTTAGTAAAATCAACAATTCCCACTTTGAATCCTTCAGAGATCCATTTTAAAATAGAACCTGCACAACCCAGCTCTGCATCATCTGGATGTGCTGCTAATACTAAAATATCTAAGGTAGTTTTATAAGTTTCTTTGTGCATGTTTGGTCAGGAGTGTAAATTTTTAAATGGTAAATACCTGGTTTCAAATGTTTTAAATAGATTTTTTGATCAGGTTCATATTTAGATAAGAATTTACCTATGGAATCAAAAAGTTCCATCTTAAGAATATTTTTTGAAGTATTTATATATAAAACATCATCTACAGGATTAGGAAAAACGTTTACTTCAAGTATTTTTATTTTCTCATTGGATACTAATAATTCTGTTTTTGAACCCATAACTGGTCTAATCATTAATGTTCCATTGAGGCGAGATTTTACAAAAACTGATGAACTATCCCAATAAATGTTATTATTGTTGTTGTAACTAAAATCAAAACCAACCCCAATTGGTTTGTTATCTGGTTGGGTAATTCCAATATAGTATTCATTAGGCAAGGGAAGAATAGTATCTAATAAGAAGTAATTAAAACTGTCTCGAGTGCTTAAATAGTTTAGATTGTAAAATTTGCTGTATAAAATGGAATCTTTATGCGGGTGGGACATTACGACTAACCTAAAACCTTTTCCAGAAATAATATCTAAACTAGGAACGAAATTAATCATTACTGCTTTTAAAGAGTCCTCTGTATGATTATAATATTTTTGTAGGAATGTTTTTGCAGTTCTTAAACCATAGCCGGTTTCTGGTTCCCCATCATCATAAGCCCAAACGGAATCTACAGGAAAATCTAATTTTAAGGTATCATTCAATATTTGGGGATCTGAAGCATTTTGATTTAAAGAAAATTGTACTCTAAAATGGGAAAATTTATCAATAACGTCCCATTGGTCGGCAAATGGTGGAATGGGGTATTCTGTTTTGGGTGGAAAAAATGCAAAAAATTGGTTTTGAACCAATGGTGGATTTAATAATGTGTTGTTTTTAATTTCTTGAATAGACCAAATTAAATTTCTTCCTTCATTATTGGCACTCAAATTGGTTACTTCAATAAAACTTTGAGACATCCAAGGTTTAGATTGAAATTGTTTTAATGGAACAGAAGTTAAGGAATCAAATAGGGAAAATCGTTTATCAGAAAAGGATAAATCTGTAAAAAGGGTATCGTTATGAGTTCTATTTTTGTTGAGGTAAATATAATCCAAAATCCATTGATCAAATAAACCGTTTAAATTTCCATAGGTTTCAAAATAAAATTGAAATTCACCATGATGGTATTGGGAACTATGAACAGGAACAATAATTCTTTGGAATTGGGTCATGGTATCACCACCAACTCTAAACCATACCAGATTAGGAGTTTGTGTGTTGTCTAAAAAAAATAATTTTAAACTATCATTACTTTCTGCTTTATCTCCATATCCGCCATGCATAAAAAAAAATGAAAGGTAGATACTATCAGAAGCTGTAAAAGATGACAAATCGATAGGTTTAGAAATCAATTTTTCTTTTATTCCTTGAGTAGGTGTATCAAAATAACCCTGACCATTTTTTTGGGCGCCATCTAAAACTACAACACCACGATTAGGTGGGGTTTTTCCAATTCCAAAATGAATCTGAACATTTTCGTCTTCTTCCCATAAATTGGAGTTTAATTCCAAGGAGTTTTGGTAAAAATCATCAAAAAATGGTAGCTGAAGGCTTTGAGTTTTGTGATTTCGAGAAAAAAATCTAGAAACATTATTTTGAAAATTTGAGGGGGTCTCCAATTCATGAAGCAATACTTCTTGGGAAAATGCAAAAAATGGAAAAAGAAAAATTATGATTTTTAAACACCAAAATTTCATTTTGATTTATTTTTATGATTGGGTTTCTTTTTATGATTTTTTTTATCTCTTTTATCTGATTCTAAGTGTAAATTTGATTGACCCACTACATCTACAAAATCTTCAGAATGATTGAATTTATTTGCATTATTTTTCTCATTTTCGAGGAGAGATAGGGTAGGAGGTTTGATACCTTTTTTGTTTAGTTCAACTATTTCTTGAACTTTTTCAACGGGTAATCCCACCCAACTATCATCATTGGGGTATCCAAACCACATCATTCGTTTGAAAATATCAACTTTTTGAAGCAAGGCGGTTCCTAATTCGGTTTTAAGTTCTTTTACATCAGGAATATCACTTAAAGCATCTAGATAAACTTCTAGTTCATAGTTTAAGCAACATTTTAATCTTCCGCAAAGCCCTGTTATTTTTGATGGATTTAACGAAATATTTTGGTATCTTGCAGATGCAGTAGTAACATTTTTAAAATCTTCTAACCAAGTAGAACAACAAAGTTCTCTACCACATGAGCCAATACCACCCACTAATGCGGATTCTTGTCTTAAACCAATTTGGCGCATTTCAATGCGTATTTTAAATTCTTCTGCAAGAATTTTGATAAGTTCTCTAAAATCAATTCTATTTTCGGCAGTATAGAAGAATGTAGCTTTGGTGCCATCTGCTTGATAAAAAACTTCAGTGAGTTTCATATCAATTTTAAGTTTTGATATAATTTCACGAGTTTTGATTAGCATAGAATACTCCTGAGCTTTTAATTCTGTGAATTTTTGTAACTCTTCTGAACTTGCTTTTCTATAAATTTTAAGTACCTCGTTTTCAGGTATATTATGTTTTTTTAATTGTAATCTTACTAATTGCCCGCCAATACCCACAGAACCAATTTCATATCCTCTATCACTTTCTACTACAACCCAATCCCCGGGATATAAATCTAAATGATTGATATTTTTATAATACCCTTTTTGCATTCCACGAAATTTGATTTCGTAGATATTATGATTTTCGGAGGTACCCGGAGGTAACATATTTTCTAACCAATCATAGAAATTTATTCTGCTGCATCCACCTTCTGAGCAATCTCCATTACGTCCACATCCTTTTCCTGTACTGCAACCCATATCTGATTTTGTTACAAAAATATTAAATTTTCTTGTATTAACGAAATGTTTATCTTTTTATTTTATATTTTGCCAGCAAATCATTTCATTCAAATTTTTATATCGTTCTAAAATTTCTAATTTCCCATTTTTACTTAATTCATTAAGAATGGGATTGTTATCTTGGATACTAGGTATTGTATTTATGAGAATCATACCATTTTTACTGGTCATTTTTTGAAGTTTACCCATAATTTGAGTTTCAAATAAAAATTCAGGTATTTGTAAATCAACAAATAAATCAACTATTATGAAATCATAAATTTCATGGTTTTCTTGTATAAAAATTTGAGCATCTGTTATAAGAATTTTTAAATTTTTAAAACGTTGAATATTAAAGTATTTTTGAGAAATTTCTACAACTAGTGGGTCTATTTCAATAGCGGTAACTTCATAGGTTTGTTCATGAAAATAATTTTCGAGTATTTCAAGAACACAACCAGCACCCAATCCTAACATTAAAATTTTTTTAGGAAAAAAATTCTTTAATTCCAATTGTTGAAAAGCAAACTCAAAGGCTTTTTGTAAAGCTCCGTAAGAATAATTGGCTTCTGCAGAATCTAATATAAATTTACCATTAACTTTTTGAACTTCTAAAACCTCATTATATTCTGAATGAAAGCGAATACTTTCGGATTGAAAGTTTAACCCTAGTAAATTGAGAATTTTTTTCAACATAAAAAAAATAGCCTTTCTTGAAAAAGAAAGGCAAAATTAATTAATTTATTAATTTAAGAAATTAAGCTTCTGAAATACCGTATTTTTGTTTTAAGTAATCATCGTAATGATCCGCATAGTTTCCTACACGATTTAACATAGCACTCGCTTCTTGTTGGTCTAATCCATCTACTTCACGAATCATTTTGATATAAATCCAATTTTCGTATTTAACAAAACTTACACCATAAAATCCGTAATTTACTTCTAATAATTCTTGATAAAACTCAAGTAGATGAGTAGAAGGTAATGGACATACTGGTGACATAACTTGGTAGTAAGCTCTTTTTTCTCTTTCAATGTACATAATATCTACCCAAACTAATGCAGAACCTTTTTTTAAATTCCATTGACCGGGTTTATCACCTCTACAATCTGCAGGATTTACTCCTAATCCTTTAATACATTCTTCAACGATTTGATAATAATGTCCTAAATCCATTTTTTTGAAATTATTTTTGTTTAAAACTTCCGTAAAATTATGTACTTATTTTCAATTAAGCAAATTTTTTTTTAAATATAACTCCAAGCAGTTTGATAATCTGCATGATATGACCAAAATTCCAATAACTTTTCATAAAATGGATAACTTGCAATTGTTGCACTGTCTCCTATGACTATCATTTTTTTTCTTGCTCTGGTTATAGCAACATTCATTCTTCTTGTATCTCTTAAAAATCCTATTTCACCTTCATCATTAGACCTTACTAAGCTTATGGCAATAATATCTTTTTCTTCACCTTGAAATCCATCTACTGTATCAATCTTAGAATGTTTAAGTTTCTCTTCCTGAAATGCAATTTCTTCTAATAACTTAACCTGTTGTTTGTAGGGTGATATAATTCCAATTGAAGATTCAGGATATTTTTCCGCAAGATTTTTTAAATAAGTAATTAAAACATTCGCTTCTTCTGGATTGTAATAAGATAAAGTTTCAGGGTTTTGAATTTCGGAAAATCCACAGCCTGCTGTATCAATATAAGTGATAACGTGCTCTTCTTTACTTAATGCTTGGTTTTTCACGCTTTCATCTGCATGCAAATCGTTATGATAAAATATTTCAGAGGAAAATTTCATAATGATTTCATTGGCACGATATTGGGTGTTTAACATTACGGTTGCTTCTGGATATTTATCAATCAATCTTTCAAATAAGGTGATTGATAAGCCTATTTTTTCAGCTTCCAAAGATTTTACTGTTGGAGGCAACTGATGATGGTCACCAGCAAGTATTAGTTTTTTTGCTTTTGGTATAGCTATCCAGCAAGCAGGTTCTAAGGCTTGAGCGGCTTCATCTATCACTAATACATCAAATACCATTTTGTCTAAATATTCATGATCAGAACCCGTTAATGTACAACAAATCACCTGTGCTTCTTCTAATACTGTTTTTACGATATTTTTTTCTAACTCAAAAGCTTCGTTTTGTAATTCTTTTACTTCTTTCAAAGATTCTCTTCTTTCTAACTTATCTTGAAAATTATAATTTCTTTTAAATTTTAATGCTTCTTCTTTTAATTGAATGGCTCTTTTTCTAAGTTCTTGAATTTGAGAAAAATAGGTTTGTTGTTCACAAACAGAATCCAAGGTTAATTTCCATACTTCTGGATCCATTCTTGCAGGATGCCCTAAACGTATTACTTTTAAGCCTTTTTGAGAGGCTTTTTTGGCTAACAAATCCGTTGCAGTATTAGATGCAGCACATACCAAAATCTTATTTTGATTTTTTGCTAAATAATAAATAGCTTCTGTTAAAGTAGTGGTTTTTCCTGTTCCGGGAGGTCCATGTACAATAGCTAATTCTTTTGAAGTCATAATTTTAACCACTGCTTCTTTTTGAGATGCATTCAAATTAGGAATTTGCATTTCATAAGCTTGGGAAAAATGAATTTCCTCCTTTTCAAAAGCGATTTTTTTGATTTTTTCAAAATAAGGAGTACCTTTTTGATTCAATCGCTCAAGAGCTTTTTCCATTAAATTGTAACTGGTTTCATCAAAATATAAATCCATACCTAATTTTCCTCCCTCTATCCATTCAGGTAATTCAGAAGAATAAGGCACCACTTTGATGGCATTTTTATAAGCTGAAAGTATGACTGCTTTAAAAGATTTCGTTTCTTTTTTGGGAAGTTCTTGAAGAGTGAAAATAGAAATTACTTGTCCATTTTGTAGTTTAGCTTTGGGGTTTAAAAAACTTTCCGATTGAAATTCTAAAATTAATTGATTACCAGTTCCAATTTTTTCTTCTTCTAACTGAATTGGGTAAAATGAAATACCACTTTTTACACGTTCTTGAAGGCTTTTTTGGTTTATTAAATTTTCAAAGTATTCAATTTCAGCTTGTTTTTCAAGTAAGATTGCTTTTTGAAGTTTTTGTAGGATATTCATAAATAGCTTTCAAAAATAAGAATTTTATCATAATAAAGATAAAAATTTTTTGGGCGTGCCCCCTTCGCTTACGCTTTGGGGTCGGGCTGCTTCGGGCTTCGCTGTTCGCTTCGGCAATCCTTTTTCCACTTTTTTCAAAAGCGTTAAAAGGCAGTGCTAAACCCTTCGCATCCCTCACGCAAACAACGCATTTATATTGCTGTATTTTTTTACATTTTATTCATTTTTACCATAACACGAATCACAGTTAATTATGGGTAGTGTTTAGGGTTAAATTTTGGAGTTTTTGGTTATTCTCTAAATCTTTTGTTGGAATTTTTATGATGATGTGGATACGTTGGAGCCGGCCAAGACTAAGAGCCGACCAATTGTTACAATTTTCTTGGAAAGTTTTATTGCCTATCTCTTTATTATTAGTAGTTTTTTCTGCTTTTTGGAAAATTTTTATCTTTTAATTTTATAAAAAAAATTTTTTTAGAAGAAAATGTTATAAATTTGCGAATTTAATATTTGCTTTATGAAAAAGATGATCATTTATTGGGGGATAAAGGTCTTGATATTAGGTGTTCCTATTATAAAGGCCCAAGTTCCTACTTATGCAGACGATATTGCTTGTATCATGTATTCTCATTGTACGAAGTGCCATCATCCGGGGGGTATAGGTCCTATGAGTTTTATGGATTATACACAGACTGCGAATTATGCTCAAGCCATTTTAAACATGGTGGAAGGCGCTAGTAATAAAACGCATCATTTATCTACGGAAATGCCGCCTTGGCCGCCTGATAATACCTATCAAAAATATGCATATGATCCTACTTTAACGACTCAGGAAATTCAAGCTATTCGAGACTGGGTAAATCAAGGAACGCCACAGGGAAATCTCTCTAACGCGCCTAATCCTCCTAGTTACTCTTCCCAAGGGTCTATCCCTAATCCTGATTTTTCTGATAAAATTCAGACTTTTACTTCTAATGCCTCTAATAATGATGTATATCGTTATTTTGCTATTCCTTCGAATTTCTCTACCAATAAGTTTATAAGTGAATGGGAAATTTTACCGGGCAATCCTGAAATTGTTCATCATGTACTTATTTTTGTTGATCCTACGGGAAATGCTTTGATAGACGAAGCGAATGACCCTAACCCGGGCTATTATAAGCCTACTGATTCGGCATTTTCGGATTATAAATTGGTAGGAGTTTGGGCGCCAGGGCAATTAAAATTTACTGCTCCAGCAGGTTTTGGATATAAGTTAGAACCCAATGCCGCTATTGTTTTGCAAATTCATTACCCCGCAGGTTCTATAGGTCAAGTAGATTCTACACGTATTCAATTACGGTTTGCTAATGGAACAACTCGGGAATTATATACCAGCGCACCTTTAAATCATGCTACTAATAGCCTCCAAAATGGACCCTTGTTTATCCCTGCTAATACCACCAAAAGTTTTACGGAAACTTTTACAGTCCCTAATTTATATGATTTGACTGTGATTGCCGTTGCTCCTCACATGCACCTTATCGGAAGGTCTATTGAAACTTACGGTGTAAAGCCGAATGGAGATACCCTTAAATTTATTCGTATCAATAACTGGAATTTTTCTTGGCAAGGAAATTACTTCTTTCAAAAGCCTATCAAATTACCCAAACAAACAGTTTTATGGTCAAATGCTTTTTATGATAATACTTCTAACAATCCTTTTAACCCAAGTACCCCGCCACAAGATGTCTGGGTGGGAGAAGCCACAACTGATGAAATGATGATGACCTTTTTTACTTTTGCTTTGTATATGCAAGGAGACGAAAATATCATTATTGATACTTCTAGCCATGCTGAGCATTATAATTATTGTAGCATGTTAACTCATTTGCAAAGCCCATCTACAAACCTTCAAAATTCGGCATCTGTATTTCCTAATCCTGTACAAAAAGTAACTACTGTTCTGACTTCTTCCCCTATGGAAAAGCTAGAACTTTGGGATTATCAAGGAAGAGTTTTAGGTAGGTGGAATACGCAAAATTTAAAATCTTTTGAAATGGATTTAAGTTGGATACCTCCCGGTTGTTACTTCTTTAACGTTTATTATTCTAACCATACTCAAGAGTCTGTTCAGTTCTTAAAAGAATAAATCATTTTTATTTTCTTTAATCCTCTTGCATAGCCTGCGGGAGGATTTTTATTTTAATTTTAACAAAGCTAAATTTTCTACGTGATGAGTATGCGGAAACATATCAAAGGGTTGAATAATTTCTAAATGATATTTCTCATCAAGAATTTGTAAATCACGGGCTTGAGTAGATGGATTACAAGAAACATAAATAATGCTTTCCGCTTCTATTTCTAATAGTCTTTTCACAACCTTTTCATCCATTCCAGCCCTCGGGGGGTCCGTAATAATCATTTCGGGCTTACCATGCTTTTGGATAAATTCTGAAGTAAGTATTTTACTCATATCCCCCGTAAAATATTTTAAATGATGTAAATCATTGATTTTCAAATTGTATTCAGCATCTACGACAGCAGAAGGAACGTATTCAATGCCAATAATTTGGTGGGCGAAATCAGAAATAAATATTCCAATACTTCCACAACCTGCATACAAATCATAAATCGTATTCACGGACCGGGGAATCCAGGATTTTATGGTTTGATATAACTTTAAAGCTTGTAAACTATTGGTCTGGAAAAAAGTTAAAGGACTGATTCTAAATTTTTTATCTTCTAGTTGTTCGTAAATATAACCTTCTCCTTTATGCGTCTCCCAAGTTAAATCGGCATAAGAATCATTTTTTTTGGAATTGATAATAGTAACTAAAGTAGTAATTTCAGGAAATGAATTTAAAATATACTGCACTAATTTTTCTTTTTTTGTAGGATTTATATCGCCTAAAATCAAACCTACCATCAATTGCTGGGTGAACTCCGTTGTCCTAAACAATAAATTTCTCAAAAAACCATGTTGTTCTCTTGGGTTGTAAAAAGATAAGCGATTTTCTATAGCATAGTTTCTCACTGCATTTCTAATCTCGTTGATGATATCATTTTGTAACCAACATTTTTGGATATCTACTACTTTATCCCAAAAGTTCGGTACGTGAAAACCTAGGGCATTGTATTCATCGGGTGCGTTTTTATCATTTTTCCAAGCAAAAGTAGAAAAAGAAAACTCTAATTTATTACGATAAAATAAAATTTTTTCAGAACCTTGAATAGGTAAAATGGTTTTCGGTTGCAGTTTACCAATACGTAAAATAGCATCTTCTACTTGTTTTTGTTTGAATTGCAGTTGTGCTGAGTAATCAAGATATTGTAATTTACAGCCCCCGCAAGTACCAAAATGTTCACATTGAGCAGGAATTCTTTTTGGAGAAGGAGAAACAATTTCTTGAACTTCTGCTTCAAAATAATTTTTTTGTTTTTTATAAACCCAAGCATTCACAACATCTTCAGGTACAGCATTTTTTACCATAATTACACGGTCTTCATATCTTGCTAATCCACGTCCATCAGAAATTAAATCTTGAATTTTAAGATTTTCTATTAAAAAAGGGTTAAATTTCATTTCTGCAAAATTAAAAATTTATTTATTTTGCTATTCAATACACATAGTTAGTAATTGAAAGTTTCTTTTCATTTGATAGAAAAATATTTTTTAAAATATTTTCAGAAAGTCGGTGTTTGTCCAATAGAAAAATTAGACGAGGAAATTCTTTATTTAGAGGAATGGTTAAAAAAAGGGAAACAAGGTAAAATGAAATACCTTGAAAATCATTTTGAAATTCGTAGGAATCCTCAACTTTTATTACAAAATGCTCAAACAGCGATTGTGGTTTTGAAGGGATATTATCAAAAGCAAAAACCCAATTGGTTTAGAGAAGATGCTAAAATTTCTAATTATGCTTGGGGAAAAGATTATCATTTGGTGATACGTAAGCAGTTAGAAGAAGTTTGTGAGGATTTAAAAAAATGGATAGGAAATTTTTCTTATAGAATTTGTATAGATTCTGCTCCCTTTATGGATAAAGTATGGGCAAGAAGAGCAGGAGTAGGTTGGATGGGAAAGAATACAAACATTATTCATCCCAAAATGGGGTCTTATTTTTTTATTGGTACTGTCTTGGTAGATTTTAAAGTTGACTATCAAGCAATTATAATGAAAGACTATTGTGGAACTTGTAATAAATGCATAGAAGCCTGCCCCACACAAGCACTAAAACCCTACGAAATAGATGCTTCTCAATGTATTTCTTATTTAACGATAGAACTCAAAGAGGATATACCACAAGCATTTGAGAGTCAATTGGGCGGGTGGGCTTATGGTTGTGATATATGCCAGCAGGTTTGCCCTTGGAACCGTTTTAGTCAAGAACTCCAAGAAAAAGATTTTGAACCCTTAGATTTAGACTTTCTCTTTCAAATAGATGAATTAGAAGCATTAAGCAATAAAAAATTTCAAAAAAAATTATCTCTTTCTCCTATAAATAGAATCAACAAACAGAAGTGGTTACAGAACTTGAAAAAAAATAAAAAAATAATTTTTTGATTATCAGTCTGATTTTTTTTTAATTTTTTCATCAAAAAAAAAATAAAATTTTTTTTGATAATAATACAATATATGTAAATTTGCGAATAAAACTTTTTATTTTATGAAAAATATATTATTTACTTTATTGATGATTGTGGAGCTAATAAATTTAAAAGGTTTATTAGCCCAATCTCAAAATAGGACAGCCTCGAAGACTTCTGTAAACAAGTTTAACAGCATCGCTGCAGAACCCCGTTTACAGGCGTCTTTAAATCAATTAACAGAATCCTTAAAATTTGAGGTCAATGCTCCTCAAAACAAATTAGCGGATTTGTTATTTTCTGAGTCTGAGTTTAGTGCCATTTATGAGCAGACTTATGGCATCTCCCCCGGAGAAAAAGATAAGGCTATTTTTCAAAAAAAGAAATCTGATGTAATCAGTTTGCTGAATAACTTCAGAGATCCTAATTTACAAACTCAGATTCTGAATGTAGTAGAAAGAAGTGGTGATAATTCGTTGAGAGCGATGGTGGTTACTGTTAAGTTTACTCACCAGAATCTCAATAAGATTGCCAAACTCGTAATGATTAAGTATAATCAGAATTACAAAATCATGATGTTAGACGAATAAAAAAATGGTTATTTATGAAAAATAAGTTTACCTTACTGTTGCTTTGGGCAATGCTTACCCCTAGTTGGTATTATGCCCAATTTTATAATGACGGACAAATTCGTTTAAGAATTTGGGTACATAAGGTTTGGTCGAATGTAGACGATGCTTTGTGTGTTTCAGGTCCAGAGTATGTTTTTAGAAATATTCAGGTGCGTGTTCCTAATCCTACGGGTGGTTTTGATACTTCTCCATTAGGGTTGCATTTAAAAACGGATAATTGTAACCAATCAGAATGGATAGCCTTTGACCCTTTAGAAGCTTGTGTTTCTAGACAAGTACCTGCAGGGGGCGGATATCACCCCATGACCTCTTCTAATCCAGAGGGTATCTTGGTTTTTGATAGAACCTATTCAACTACTGTGGCACCAAATTCTTTTGATTGGAGGATGGGAGAGGTTTTTGAAGATGATTGTGGTGATCCATGGACTTATCAAAGTTCTTGTGGTTTTTTAGGATTAGAATCCGATGATTCACGCGTATTTGGTAACTGGAATCCTGCTTACCATAGCTTTCGTGGTGCTCCCCCAGGGGAAATTCATTATGTCCAATCTGATGGTTTAGAATCGGATGGTGAGTTTAATGCATATTATTTACTTTTAGCTTTTTGATGGGACTGGGTAACTCCGCTTCCTAATTTACCTTCTACGGCTTCTAATCCAGCATTAGGATGCCCCAATGTGCCCGGTGGTTCACAAAATTATCAAGATGGACCTATCCGTTTGCAAGTAGAATTTAAAGGAATTTGGTCAGATTCAGATTTTGATATGGGCGCTTTTTGTGTAGGTGGTTTAGGGAATAATGAAGATATTCGCGTAAAATACAGAATTAAAGATAATATTACTCCCACTTGGCCTCCCTCTTTTACTTGTTTAAATGCACCTCCTTATCCTTTAACTTGGCTTGATCAACCTTCGCCTCAATGGAACTCCGTCCCTAATGGGGTGGTAGTCATGATGGACAAAACCTATACTACTTCTGACTATGGCTATGAATCTTTCCAAATTGAATTTGATGCTTGGGAAGGTGAAGATTCTGATGAATGTAATTGGAACCCTGGTGATGATGGACGTGCCCAAATTACTACGGCTCCTATCAACTGGCGTAGCAGTCCGCCTAATACTTGGAACTCATTAGATATCCCACTTCGTGCTTCTACTTTAACTACTGATAGAACCGATAACTGGACAGCATGGATACGCTATCGTTGGACTATACAACCTCCTGTCATTACTTCACAACCTTCTTTAACGCCCACAGGTAGATGTATAGGCGAAGCTACTCAAAGATTATGTGTTCAAGCAAATTACGATACGTATTATCAATGGCAAGTAGCTAATGATGTAGACTGCGATAGATTAGGACCTTCTGCATGGTCTGATATTTCCGGGGCGGTATGTAACTGTTTTGATGTCCCTCAAACGCCTGGTACAAGGCTTTATCGTGTAAGAGTATTTAATCGATCAGGTAGTGGTTCTACTGTGAACAGTGCAACGCCTTCAGGCTCTCGTTATCAAGAAGTGTACAGCAATTGCGTGCCTGTTACGTACTTTAATTTTACTCCCACTATTACTTCTAGTTTAACTTGTGGTGCCACTATAGTACCCGGTTCTACCCATAGTTTCTCTATTCCTCCTTACCCTGGTGCATTAAGTTATACATGGTCTGTTTCTCCTTCTGCTGGCGTAGTAATATCTAATCCAACAAGTTTTAGTACGAATATTACCTTCCCTTCTACTCCGGGTACGTATGTAGTAACGGTGACGGTAGGCGAGTCTTGTCCAGGTTCTACTACTGCTACTTGTAATGTAACCGTTCCTACTGCAGACTGTGATTTTATTTATGTTACTCCCAGTGGTACTGCCGGCGCAGCAGGTACAAGGGATGACCCCGCCGATATTGAAAGGGCTTTTCAATTACTCAATGACCCCGCTAGATCTCAACTTCATATCAGAATATTAGGAGGAAATACTTACATTCATGGCGGTTCTATTAATATCACGAAAAATAATTTTACGATTGATGGTGGTTGGGAGATAGTAGCAGGTGAATGGAGAAAGTCTAACGCTCTAAGGGCTACTATACAAATTGCTCCTGCCGATGAAAACTTTACGATTTTGGGTAAGACCGTTGTGGTAAGGAGAGGTATTATCCTGAACGGTAGAACCGGATTTAGAATTCAAGATGTAAATATTGTTTTAACCAATGCCACTGGGAACGCTCCGAATGGTGATGGTAAGTCTAATTATGGAATTTATATGAGTGGTTGTTCTGGGTACAGTATAGTGAGATGTAATATCAACTCGGGCAACGCTACAAATGGATTAGTAGGAGCTGCAGGGGCTGCGGGAGCGAATGGTAATCCCGGAGCGGCAGGTAATCCTGGTACTTGTGATGCCTCTAATGGAACAGGAGGTTCTGGAGGATTAGGTGCCTGTGCAGGTCTAGGAACAAGAGCCGGTGGAAATGGTGGAGCAGGAGGAGCAGGCGGACCTGAGGGAAATAATTCTGGAAGTGCAGGCGTCAATGGGGCAGTTGGTGGCGGTGGTGCTGCAGGCGGAACCACAGGTGGTGCAGGTGGTGCAGGTGGAAATCCTGGATCCGCAGGATCCGCAGGAGGTGCAGGCGTAGCGGGTGCATTAGGAGCCGCAGGGGCAGCAAGTTATTCAGGTAACTTCTTTGTTCCCGGTACAGGAGGAACAGGCGGTAATGGAACCGGTGGTGGCGGTGGCA
>CAZBPK010000107.1:0-17303 GCA_964493765.1 uncultured Bacteroidia bacterium
ATTTATAAGGCTGTAAATGAATATTTTAATGATATTTAGTTCAACTATTTTTTAATTGTAATCATTTCTGCACCTCCCAATTGTGCAACTTTTCTTGAAGATTTTATCATGACTTTATCGGATTTTGAAATCCAATAAATGGTGCTTTTAGTTTCATCTTCTATAGAAGCAATTTCTACTTTCCAACAGTCCTTTCCATCAATATTATCAGCACCTAAAACTTTGAGTTTTGCTGTTTCCAATTTTAAATTTTCTAATGATAAACTATTGAAAATCAATTGATAATTATCAGAAAGTGGTAATGCAGCTACAAAAATGTCAATAGCACTATTCATATCTAAAAATGCTCCTTCATATTTCAACTCAGTTTTTTTCTCTCCAGCTTGAATAGTAACTTTTCCATTTTCATACTCAATAATAAAATTCATAGGACCTTGATTCACAATTCTTTTTACAGGAAAGTTATTCAAATTAACGAAAAGATTATCTTTAGATTCTTGACCCATCATTAAAACGGTGGTATTAATTTCCCATTGCTTTCCAGATTTAATTTCGCGATTCATTTCCATTTTTAAATTTTGACCTTGAAAAGCAATAGAAGTCTCAAACTTTTGGGATTCAGGTTTTAAATTCAAATTAAGTTTAGGTAAATCAGAAGCAGGTTTTAGATTTTCGGATTTTTTTAAAGTAAGTTTTGAAATATCAACTTTGAGTTCTTGTAATCTTTTAGCAACATCTTCAGGCATATCTTTTTGTTTATTTCCACCAATATGGTCTGCTAAAAATTTTTCAATTTCAGCATACATAGCCATTTGATTAACAGGTTTATAAAACCCATGTCCTTCATCTTCAGCCAATAAATAAGAAACGGGTTTCTTTTTATCTCTTAAAGCGATAGCAATTTGGTCAGACTCAGCTTTTTTTACACGAGGGTCATTAGCTCCTTGAACAATTAAAAGTGGTTTATTTATTTTATCTACATGAAATAAAGGAGAGGCTTCTTTAATTAATTTTTTTCCTTCATCAGTATTGGGGTCTCCTGTCATTTCATAAAGGAAGGCTCTACCAGATTCCCAGTAAGCAGGAATAGACTCTAATAAAGTAAACAAATTACTAGGACCCACAATATCAACACCACAAGCATACAAATCAGGGGTAAAAGCTAAACCCGCCAAAGTTGCATAACCACCATAACTACCCCCCATAATCGCAACACGCTTAGGATCAGCAATCCCTTGTTCTACTAAATATTTAACTCCCCAAGTAATATCATCTTGCATTAATTTTCCCCATTGTTTGTCTCCTGCATTCATAAATTTTTTGCCATAGCCACCACTTGCTCGAAAATTGGGTTGTAAAACCGCATAACCTCTATTGGCTAAAAACTGAACTGTAGCATTGTATCCCCAATAATCTCTTGGACCTTTTGGACCGCCATGAACCAAAATTACAACAGGTAAGTTCTTGCCATTAGAGTTTTTAGGTAAAGTTAAATATGCAGGTATTTCTAAACCGTCTGAACTTTTATATCTTATTGGTTTCATGGAAGCTAAAAATTCTTCATATTTTTTTAATTCAGGTCTTGGTGTATATTGCAAAACCAATTTTCCTGATGCTGGTTCATAATAATATACTTCAGGTGCAATATTATCACCCGTAACAGAAACCAAAAATTTATCATATTTCAAAGTAGAACTAGTAAAACTAATTTCTTTGCCAGGAAACTGTTTTTGAACAAATTCATACTGGGCTTTTCTTTTATCATCTTTCCAATAATATTGAACTTTATCATCTATGTATGTAAATGCAACAGGTTTCCTGGTATTCATATCCATTACTAAACTTCCGAAATCCACTCGGTTATTAGGATCAGAATGTAGTTTTTCCATTTTTAATGTATTCAAATCCATTAAATATAATGCCGACTTATCCAAATCACCCTTATTGGTTTCTAAATAAATCTTGCTATTATCCTCAGTAAAACTTGAAACGCCTGCACCCTCTTTAACTGTTACTTCATAGATTTTACTTAAAGTCTTGTCTTTGTTGATTTTAAAGAATGTTGTATTACCCTTTTCGTCTGTTTTTGATAGAATTCTTAGATTATCATCCCAATCAAATACATAAGAGGTAATACGTTCCTTATTTTCAAATATTAAATTTAGTTCTCCCGTTGAAATTTTTAAGGAATACAAATCATGCCAAGCCTTATCCCTATCATTCAGACCAATAAACATTAAATCGGGATTATTTTTGCTAACTTGATAAATTTGAGCAGTAACTTCATTTTTAGGAGTTAAATTTCTTGAAGTAGGAGGGGTTTTTCCGTTGGCTTCCAAAGGATTAACAGCAAAAATATTCATATTTTCATCACCATCTTTATCCTTTACATAAAGCAAATATTTACTGTCATAAGTCCAAAAATAACCATATAAAGGTCTTTTACTATCAGTTAATGGTTTTGCATTTTCAAAAGGTTCATCAAACTTTTTGACCCAAATATTCATTATACCCTCATATTCTTTTAGAAAGGATATCCATTTCCCATCAGGGCTTATTTGACCACCTGAAATTTTGGGATTCCCAAAGAATACACTCCTATCAATTAAAGGTGTTTCTTGACTATAAAGCTTACTCATACCCATTGATAACACTAAAATCGTGTAAAATACATTTTTTTTCAGCATATTTTTAAAGTTTAAACAAAATTATTTAAGACATCATGAATTAAATAATTAAATTTATCAGAAAGGTAAAATACAAAGATTAACGGATTAAAATGTAATTGAATTTAATAAACTTAATAAAGATTTGGGCGTGTCCCTTCACTAACGCTCAGGGTCGGGCTGCTACGGGTTTCACTTCGTTTCAGCAATCCTTTTTCTGCTTCGGTTATCTCAGCATCAAAAGGCAGTGCCAAGCCCTACGCATCCCTCACGCTTATCCCGCAATAAAAATTGCAATTTTTTGTTAGCAAACCATCCAAGAAACCTCCCAAAAATACCCATTACCCAATTAACCAAGTATTTAAAACACATAGGCAAAACCACACATCTTTTAACCAAATAGACAAACTACAAAGATAGATTAACCAAACATTCAAAATTTATCCAATATAGTAACCATGTGGTTAATATTTAAGGATTGTTATTTGTTTGGTTTATCTATATGGTTAATTGTTGGTTTTGATTTTTGATTTATATTTGCATTTGTTTTATGAAAAAATACTCATTAATCATATCGTTAGTATTGTTCGGCTTAATTTTGTGTAACAGCTGCTCAACTTCTTTAGACATAAATGCACCTGAAAAACCCATTTTAATAGTTTATGGTGTTTTGAATCCCAAGCAACCAGTACAATATATTCGTGTATCAAAAGGTTTTTTAGTAGATGGAGACGCTATAAAATATGCTTCTGAAACAGATTTGAGTGCAAACAATGCAAAAGTAACCTTGTCAGAGTATTTAATTGTTAATAATCGTGTATCCAATACACCCTCAAAAATTTTTGAGTTAGTTCCTGAAACTTCTATACCTAAAGAAGACGGCGTTTTCAATAAAAATCAAATTTTATATAAAACCCAGCCCTCGGACACCATTCGTGCTGGACGCTATTATGAACTAGAAGTTAAATTATTAGGGAATGAAACATTAAGTACTAAAGCTCATACGATTATTCCCTCTGAGCCTTTTATTACAGCTCCAACGGATAAAATTCAAGTGGGTCAAGGTAATGTTTTAAACAATTATCCAGAAATAGAGTTTTATAATCCCTATGAAGTGAAGTTTTATTCTAGAAAAAATTCTAATGATCCTGATGAATATTTAATTCCTGGAAGAGGTTATGAATTAAGAATTTACTTTAAGTATGGAATAGAAAACTCACCTGGTGATACTGCTTGGCAACCCATTTTAAGATTCGGTCCTACTCAACCTTTTGATAAATCTAGTTGTTCTGCTATTTCAGGTCAGATGTGCTATAGAATTGGTGCTCAGAGTTTTACAGACTTTCTAAGAAGTAGATTATTAGATAATACGCTTAAGTATGTTTATAATGATACTCCGCTTAATGAATCTACAAGATTAGAAATTACTTCAATTGATACAGCTTTATTTAATTATTTACAAGTAAATAGCCCTGTATATTCAGATTTTAATGCAGTCAAACCTGAATATACAAATTTATCCAACGGTGCATTAGGAATATTGGGTTCAATTAATACATTTTCTAGATTTGTAAATATTGGTAATTGTACTAAACATTTAGCCAGATTAAATAATACTCCTAAACCCGGAGAATTTTGTAAATAACATGTTTGACTTATCCATTTACAATGATAAATTAACTTTCCCTAAATTATGGGATTCGTTTTATAAAAGTGTAAATCATGATAAAATTTTTTTAAAATATTATGAAAGTACTTCTCATCAAATATTAACCTATAAAGAACTCAATGCAAAAGCTCATTGTTTTGCAGCGTATTTAGTAAAATTAGGTATTCAAAAAAATGATAAATTACTTTTAATTTCTCAAAATAATCCCAATTTTTATATTATAGAATTGGCTTGTAATTTTTTAGGGATAAAAAGTTTAACACTTCCCTATTTTTATGAAGGTAATAAAATTCAAGAAACACTGCTTAAATTTAAACCTAAACTATGTTATATTGAAAGCTATTCCATCTATCAAAAAATTCAGAAAGAAATTCAGAATCTTTGTGAAATAACTTTGTTATACGAAAAAAACTCTGAAAGCATTGCAGAAAATGAAACAGTTGTTCTAATTGAAACTGCTATCGAAATTGGAAAAATTTTTTGGAGAGAAAACCAGAATTTAATGAATGATTTAAAAAATTCCGTACAAGATAATGATGTTTTCATTTATTTAACTCCTGAACATTACATTACCAACAAAGAATTCGTTTTGAATTTAAAGAAAATCGCCAATAATTTTGAACAAAATTCCAAAAATAAAGAGACGAGATTACTCATTAACTCACTACCCTTTCATATACTCGCAAAGTATTCATTTTACCTTGGTATATTTAGGCATTTTTTAATCTATTTATGTGAAAATGAAGTTTTGACTCAATCATTTATCAAAAAAAATAAAATTAATCATTTAGTATCTTCAGGTAAACTACTTAACGAATTAACTAATCAGTGGTTTAATCAAAAAAAATGGTCAAGAAATTTTGCTATTCAAAAGCAAAAAAGGAAATTAGAATACAAAATTCAAAACAAAAATTTACCATTTGGTTTAAAAATTCAGTCAAATATTTCATTTTTGCAAAGAAGCCTATTAAAATCACAATGGGGTGAATTAAATATGATTCATGTTTTAGAGAGTGAAACAAATCTTGAAGATATACTCAACTGGAATGTAATTAATATACCCATTCTATCCTATCAAATTGATTGGAAGGGAAACGTCGTGGGTCAGAACGTTCTTAATTTAAACAAGAATATTCAAGTTCCTCAATTTAACCAGAATCATAAATTTTATAATGAAGATTTTTTTTAAAATGATTTTGTTTTAAATTTTTTTATATATTGCAAAAAATTTAATTCCTATGCCAATAAGAATAGTAAAAGATGACGATAACGAATTAGACAATAATTTGGATAATAATCTAAATTTTAATAATGATGATATTAATTTAGATTTTAATGATAATAACTCTAATCAAAACTTTAATTACCGTTTTAATTATAATTCTAATTCTAACAATAACAATAATTTTATGAATGGTATTATTGGAAGCATTGTGAGAATGATAATCATGAACTTAATATTTAATTTTGTGAGTTCATTGATAAGAAAAATGTTTTATGGTAACAGAAACAAAAATAGAAGATCATAAGAATATGTCAAAAGTGCAAATAACTGTTAAAGAAAACGGTTCCATTAGAATTGAAGCAGAACAAATTGAATTGTTAGACAGCGATGGAAAGCCTTACAAATTAGAAGGAAAAACTAGCATTTCCTTATGTAGATGTGGTTTATCTGCTAAAAAGCCATTTTGTGATGGTGCTCATAAAGGTAAATTTGAACATAAAGCAATAGCTCCTGAATGAAAAATTTTCTGTTTATGGGTTTTTAAATTGGTTAAGAACCCATAATTCATTATTTGTAATTACATAGTCATATAAATATAAGTCGCGTGGAGGTTTACCCTCCATTTTTTTTCCATTTGCACTAAACTTTCCTTTATGACATGGACAAATCCAAGTTTCTCCGTTTTTTTTTACTGTACATTTTTTATGAGTACATGTTAGGTTTATAATTTTAAACTCTTCATTTACAAAATAAACATAAATACTATTACCATTAAACTCATGAAAAGTTTCTCTATTTTTTAATTCTGTTATATTTCCAAGTAATTTTTTAGGTTCAGAACATGAGGATAAAATCAAGGGTGTTGCAAAAGTAATAGCAAGAAAATCTCTCCTTTCCATGAAAGTTATTGAAATAAATTTTTTAATGTATTTTCTAATTCATTAGTTGTAAATTTTTGAAATTCAATATTTTGATTTACACTTATTTCAGTATTACTTTCAGTAACTTCTAACATTGCCATATAATTCTGACTCTCAACTCTATCTAAAATCAAAATATTACCTTTTTGAAAATTATTAGGAATATATAATTTATTATCTTTATCCACGGCTAATTTTGATATTGATTTGGATTTTCCATTAATAAAATATATTGAGCATTTTTCTAAATTTAAACCATTCAAATTATTCCATTGCAGTGAAGAAAATGTATCTAAATTTTTTTGAAATTTCATACTAGAAAAGGTACCTAATTTGGAAACTTTATAAATCTTGTTTGCAAATAACTTATCAGTAGGATTATTTCTAAACCATTCTTGATAACCTTTTCTTACCAAATAATATTGAGCCATTCTTTCTGCTTCGGCTCTTGAATTACCCATTTGTTCAAATTGATCGGATAATGAATTTTCTGGTGTATAAAAAACATTTGCAAAATTTACTACTTGCCCTAATTTTTCTTGATAAAACTTTTCAAATTTCTGTATGATGTTTTTATCAGCTTTGATATCTCTTAAATATAAAAGAACATTTTCATCTGCTTTGTATAATGGCTCTTTAATAGAATTCAAATAGATTCCAGTGATTGCTTTTTTATATGAATGAGCATGAATGGAATAATACTCGTATCTTTTTGCAAATGCTTTAGTGGCAATAATAGATTTATCGTAAGTGTTACCAAATACATTATGTAAATTGAGAATTTCTAATGGTAATGGTATTAAGTTTTTATCTTGTTCTGCAACTTGTTGCCATTCATTACTTATATTTTGATTAAACAAATAATAGTTATTATCTTCATTATCAGATTTTAAACAAATAAAGTATTTTTTTGAAGGATTTACTGTTAGTTCTTCACCGTTTTTGAAAACTTTTACTGATACCATACCTTCGGTTTCAAAAATTTCATGTGTATTTTGTGTATAAAATCCAGAAAGTAAAATTTCTGATTTTGTGTTATACTCTTGTAGTTGAATTAAAATATTTTCATTTTCTATCATTCCTTTATTATTTAGGAAAATATTAGGTGGGAATATAAGCATTGTTCCTTTTTTTCCTATAATATAGTTTTCTTTTTGATTACTAATTAAAAATTCCTGTTTTTCCACTAAATTTTCAGCATATATTTCTTTTATTGCATTATTATTAACCAATTGAAGTTCTGTAATATTTTTTTTTGTTAAAGTAGTTTCTATTTTATTAGACTTAATATTTTGTTTTTCAGTAAAATGTTTGTTTTGTAATAATACGGAAACTTTTAAGGCATCTTCAACCTTTTCCAATGTTTCATATTCCATTCTAAATGGTGTTTCCTTTTTTGCTATCAATGAATGATTTATGTTTTGATTTTGAGCTCTAATTTGTTTTTGAGCATTAATCGCTGATTTAGTTTCTTTTAAATCATTTTGATTATTGGGTAATTCTTCAAATTTTTGTTGAATTCTTTTTTTGGCTTCAATTATTTTTTCATTTTCTAAGTCAATATTATTATCTGACCTTAAATTTTCTTCCTGATTAACCAATTTTGTTGGAGTATTAATTGACTCATAATGACTTAGATTAGAACTCTCAACTTTTGATTGTGAATACTTATATGAAATGTAAGTGGTTAAACTACCAGCTAAAAGCATTAGTGTTAGCGCGTATTTTTTCATTCTACCCTATTTTTAACTACAAAATTAGATTTTGCCAATTTTTAATAATTCTCTGATTGTGAACATTTTTAATTTTTCTTTTTAAGGCTTTGTGAATTTTATAACTAAATACTTGAAAATCAAATTTCAGATTTTATCTATTTCAAGTGAATTAAAAGTATTTTATTTTTTTTCACAATATTTTTTGGGTAAAATTTGATTGTGGATATGAATGAATTCTTGTTTAAATTTGTGTTATGGAAAATAAATTGAGTGTTTTTTACGTTACTTTCCCTAGCTATTCTTCTGCAGTTGATATGGCTAATTCATTAATAAATAATAAACTAGCTGGCTGTTGTAATGTTATTCAGAATGTTCAATCAATTTTTAGGTGGAATGAAAAGCTAGAAAATACTCAAGAGTTTGTCTTGATTATTAAAACCATTGAAGAAAAAACTAATGAATTAGTGAAATTTATTGAGACCCATCATAGTTATGAGGTTCCTTGTATTTTAAATTTAAATGAAGGAAAAATTAATCAATCCTATTATGAATGGATAAAGAGCCAAGTTGAATGAGAAAGAAAAAAGTAAGAAAATTTTATTTTATAGTTAAGCGTGAGGGATGTGGAGGGCACGAAGTGGCACTGCCTTTGGTTGCGAAATATGAGCATACCAAAGGATTGCTGGAACGAAGTGAAACCCAAAACAGCCCGACCCGAATGCGTAGCATGAGGGGCACGCCCTTATAATTTTTGGCTTTAAAATGTTTTTGAGAGTTCTCTTGTTTATTCTTTTTGGCTTTCAATTTTTGAGTATTTGTGCTCAAGTAATTTCTAAAAAAGATACTATAACCATCTATAATCCAGTTATTTTACTTAATAAAAACATTATACCTGAAAGTATACAAATTAATCATAAACCTGATAGCATTGATTATTTTCTAGGTAAAGTTTATTTCTCTCAAATTTTTGATACATTATTCATTGATTATCAATATTTTGATATAAACATCAAAAATGATTTAGGTTATAAAATTCCCCATAAAAAGAATTTAGATAGCCTTAATAAAAACAATCCTTACCTTGAGGATATGTATTACAGGGATACGTTTATTGTGGAAAATTTGCCTTATGACCCTTTTGTACAAAGTAAATTGGATAAATCTGGCGTTCTGGCAAGAGGAATTACAGTGGGTACTAATCGTGATTTGTCTGTAAATTCAACATTTCGTTTGCAACTAAAAGGAGATTTAGGAGATGATATTTCAATTGTTGCAGGAATAACTGATGAAAATATTCCCATACAACCATCAGGTACTACAGAGCAACTTACTGATTTTGATAAAGTTTTTATTCAACTTAAACATAAAAATAAATATTTAACTTTAGGAGACATTGAATTACAGAAAAAAGATTCTCGTTTTGCAAATTACTATAGAAATAGTTTGGGCTTTCAAGGAGATTTTAAAGGAAAAAAAACTCAAAGTTCGGTATTTTTTTCAGCTGCAAAAGGGAAGTTTAATTCTATGAGTTTTCAAGGTGAAGAAGCTAAACAGGGTCCATATCGTTTAACTGGAAAGAATAATGAAAGATTTGTAATTGTATTGGCTGGTTCTGAAAAAGTTTTTGTTAATGGAAAATTAATGACTCGTGGTAAAGAATATGTTATTGAATATAATTCTGGTGAATTAACTTTTACTTCTAAATTTCCCATAAATTCATCTCATCGAATTGTTGTAGATTTTGAGTATGCAGATAGAAATTATGGGCGTTCATTATCGGGTTTTAATGTTCATTATCAGATCAATAATTATGTAAAATTTAAGTTTTCACAAGTTCGGGAGGCAGATAATCCAAATGTAACAACAGATTTTGTATTAAGTGATAAAGAAAGAAGAGCTTTGCAAAATGCTGGTGATAATCCTGATTCTGCTTACATATTTGGAGGTGATTCGGTGGGTTGGGTTTCCAATAAAATTCGTTATGCAAAAAAAGATACAACTATTAACGGTACATATTTTCCTGAATTTTTCTTTTATTCAGTGGATTCTACTATTGCATATTTTCAAGTAACTTTTGCTTATGTTGGAGAAAATAAGGGTTTATATGTGCAAGAACAGGCTTTAATTAATGGAAATATTTTTAAATTTATCGGTATTGATGAAAATGGTAAACCAAAAGGTAGTTATATGCCTGTAAAAGTAATACCTGTTCCTAAGTCAAATACAGTCAATGATTTAATCATTGAATATGAAGTAAATTCTAAGTTTAAAATTACTACAGAAACAGCTGTTTCAAATTATGATAAAAACCGATTATCTAATAAAGATGAAAAAGATAATCGAGATGTTGCTATGAACATAAGTTTTTATTTAAAAGATATTCAAATAGGTAATACAAAAATTCAAAATCAAATGATTACTCGTTATCTTGGAAATCGATACCAAAATATTGACCGTATAAATCCAGTAGAATATGGACGAGAATGGAATTTTAATGAAAACCAACAACCTCAGGTAGAAAGAGTTGCAGAAAATATTTTTTCACTATTAAATTCTAAATTTTCATTTCGTTATACTATGGGTGGTAGATTTGTTAATCAGTTTTATGGAGTTAAAAATCAGTTGAATTTACAAAGTGATAGTCTTTGGTTATTAGGAAGTTATCAATTATTTCATGCTTATTCAAAAGAACCTAGTGGATTTTCAACTTGGACCCGCCAAAATGGAAATATTTACAAAAATATACAAAAAATACGTTTAGGTACTGAAATTTGGATTGAAGATAAAAAAGTAAAAAGTGACACTTCTGAGTTTCGTAAAGGTTTTGGGTCTTTTGCATTTCAAGATTTAAAACCATATATCCAATTCAATTCCGATAAATTACAAACCGAGTTTACATATAACTACAGAAAAGAACAAGAATTTTTCAAAAATCAATTTTTAAACAAAAGCTTAGCCAATACATTTGCAAATAAATTTCAGTGGAATCCTAATTCCTCATTAAGTTTACAAAACACATTTAACTATAGAAAATTTAAAGTTTTAGATTCGTTATTTTATGAGCAAAATATTCAAAATCAGGTAACTATTACAAATAATTTCCAGACTTCTTATTCAAGTACAAAAAGGTATATTCAAAGCCAGTTTTTCTATGAAATATTAACAGAAAAGGTTGCACGTCGGCAAATGGTATTTATTGAAGTAAATCCAGGGCTTGGTGAATATGAATGGTTTGATGTCAATCAAAATGGAATTCAAGAACTTAATGAATTTCAATTATCTACTAATCCAATTACAGCAAATTATATGCGTTTTTTCTTACCTACCCTTCAACTTTTTCCCGTTATCTCTAATCATTTACAATTCCAAAATCGTGTAGATTTTAATCAATTCTTTGATAAAAAATCAATAGGATTTAAAAGTTTTTTAAGGCAGATAAATTTGTATACAAACATAAGACGAGAACAAAAGCATGCACCAGATAATAACAAAATTCAAGAATTTTTCTTTAAAAAGCTAAATTCGCAAGATAGTTCTTTGGTTTCTTCCTTATTTTTATTCAAACAAGACATTGTTTTTTGGAGAAATAATAAGAAAGGAGATTTATTATTTTCATATCAAACCAACCAAAATCGTCAATTTCTCAATTCAGGAACAGACTTTACCTCTAATGAACAATGGATTAGCAAACAAAGGTGGAATTTTTATAAAAAATTAAGCATAGAAAATACTTTACAAAATAGCCATAAAAAACTTGAAAGTCAATTTTTTGAAGATAGAAATTTTCAAATTTATTCATGGAATTTACAACCCATGTTAGTAATACCCTTAAAAGCAACTTTTAGGTCTTCGTTTGGATTAGATTACAAAAACAAAAATCAAATTCATTTATTAGATTCAAAATACAATGCAAAAACTCAAATTTTCAAAATTATTACGGATAATAAAATCAATATTTATGGAAAAAATACTTTGAATTACAGGGCTGAATATTGGAATATCCGATTAAATGGTAACCCTACTCCAACTGCGCGTTTTGAACTATTAGAAAGTTTACAACCAGGTAATAATTTGACAATGAATATGTTTTTATCTTGGTTTTTAAGTAAAACTTTAGAGCTAAATGTGGTATATGATGGTCGTTGGAATAAGTTTACCCCTCCCATTCATTCGGGGCGTGTTCAATTAAGGGCAATTTTATAAATTCTAATCAATCTAAATATCCAAATTTACCTTCTTGATATTCTTGAAGGGTTTGGTAGATTTCTGCTTGTGAATTCATGACAAAAGGTCCATAAGCTGCAATGGGTTCATTTAGTGGTTTCCCGCTCATCACCAAAACAATGGATTTTTCAAGTGCAGTAATTCTGATTTTACTTCCTTTGTTATCCAATAATGCAAATGAATCCTTTTTTATCATTGCATTCTGAATTTCAATTTGTCCATTAATAACAATTAAACAAGTAGTAAAATTTTCATCTATTTCAAAGTCTATAGCTATTGGGTTTTCAAGAAAAAGATTAAAAATATGAATAGGTGAATAGGTATTTGCAATACCATTGATTTTTTTAAAGTTACCTGCGATTACTTCCACAAAACTTTTATGGTCTTGTAAAAAATATTTAGGAATAATTTGATTTTTAATAGATTGATAACTAGGAATTGATAATTTATACTTTTGAGGTAAATTGACCCAAAGTTGAACCAATTGTAAAGTACCCCCATTTTTTGAAAAATTCATTTCGTGTAATTCTTTATGTAAAATACCAGCGCCCGCAGTCATCCATTGCACATCACCAGCATGTATGACACCCCCTCCACCAGAACTATCTCTATGTTCTAACGCACCCTGATAAACAATCGTAACGGTTTCAAAACCTTTGTGAGGATGCACACCAACTCCACGTGGCTTTTTATTATTCGGTAAATATTGATATTCAGGGTGATAGTCTAACATAATAAAAGGATCCATTCTGTGCATGGTTAATTCGGGGGTTGGGATATAATGCAAAACTCTGAAACCATCACCTACCCATTGTGGTTGAGGAGGTGAAAATATTTTTAACAATTTTTTTTCCATGTTTTAACAACGATTATTCTCCAAAAAAAGTTTAAAAAATGAATTTTTTGAGTGTTAAAAAGCTAAATAGCTTTAGCTAAATTGTAAGCGTGAGGGATGCGAAGGGCTTGGCACTGCCTTTGAGCGAAGCGAAAAGGATTGCTGAAACGAAGTGAAACCCGTAGCAGCCCGACCCTGAGCGTTAGTGAAGGGACACGCCCAAATAAAAAATAGCGAAATTTTTAAAAAAAATTCGCTACTTTAGTTTTAGTATAAAATATTGATTATTAATTCAATCTATTTAGATCGCTTTGTAAAGCAGGATTTTCATAAAGACCTAACTTTTGAGCAATTTCTTTGATGGTATTTTTTTCAATTTCTGACATATTCTTCACCGAAGCTGTTAAATCCTCATGACCATCAATAATATCAGAATGAGTATGATCATTTAAAACCAACTGAATTGCTGTAACGGGATTATGATGATGAGAATTCGCTACTGATTCCATCATTATTAATATAAGTCTTTGTTTTTCAGTATCTTGTGAAATATACTCTTTTAAAACTTGCAAAAGTTTATCTTTCCAATGGTCAAAGTCATTTAAAAAATAGTTAAATTCATTTGAATCGTCTTGGGATTCAGTTTCTAAGGGTAATTCATCACCATTGGAATACATTTTTAGGATTTCTTCAGTAATAGTAGAAATTTCAGGGGCGGCTAAATGCCCATCTGCTTTTGCTACCATAAACATAGGTGCAGACAAAACTAAAGCTTCAAACTCCTCTATAGCGATATAATGATCTAAATGTTTTGAGGAATACTCTTTGTAAACTTGTTGAAAAGATGAAAATTCTCTTAATTCCATGTCTTGATTTGATTTTGATTGATTTGATTTTGATTGTTCAAAGATATAACTAATTATAATATAAAAGCAAATTAATTTTTAAATTCTTTTGAGCACCCAAAGTTCTAACCATTTTTTTCCAAAGTTAACAATTAAAACACCAATAATAATCAGCATCCCTCCTATTAATTGAATAAAAGTAGGATTTTCACCAAAAAATGGAGCGGTAAGAATCGCAAATAAAGGAATAAAATTCACAAATACAGCACCGACTTCAGGACTTACACTTTTTAATGCTTTGTTCCATAGGATAGAACCAAAAACAGAACCACCAAAGGCAATGGAGAGCAGCAATATCAATTGATAATTATTCATTTCAGCAAAGCTTAGAGCATTGGTATCATAATAGAAAACTAAACCAAAAAAAGGTAAGGATAATAAAGTAATCATAGTTGAGATTAATAATGCTGATATATTTGGAAACCAACGTTTTACAAATATATTATAAAACACAAAAGTAGAGGTAACGAGCAACATTAACAAATCACCTGAAGAAAATTTTAAATTTTTGATAATTTCAAAATCCCACTTAGAAATAATCGTAAAAACTCCTAATAAACTAATCATCATACCAATAATTTGAAATTTAGAAATACCTTTATGAAATGCAATAAACATTATAAAAGTAGTAATCACAGGATTAAAAGCAACAATTAAAGAGGCATTGACAGCTGTTGTGTATTGCATAGCTACATAAAATAAGTTGTTATACATAAAAATACCCACAAAGGAAAGGATAAAAAAATATTGAATATTTTGAACAATAAAATTCCAATTCCATTTTTCATAGAGGGAAAAAATGGTCATTAAACCAATAGTAGAAAATAAAAATCTATAAAATGATATAGAATTAGGGGATATTACTTTTAAGGCTAATTTACCAAAGTGAAAATTTAAACCCCAAAAAAGTGTAGCTAAAAAGAAATAAAAAAAGGTTTTTAAATTCATTAAGAACCAAAATAAAATACAAAATTAAAACAAGTTTTGGAGACTTATAAAACATTAAATTTTTTTATATATTTTTTCGTATTCTTTTTGGAGTGAAATATCAATAATTTTCCATTCCACTTGATGAGTTATAATGTTTTTATCATAAAAAATTTCCACATTTTTACCTTTCCATTGATACCTTGGGGCAAATCCAATTTGCTTTCCTTCTCCAAACATTAAATTTAACCAACCTAATAGTAAATCTGCTTGATCGGCGTTTTCTTTAGTTTTAATGACTATTGAGTGCAATTTCTTTTCGTAAAAAAAGTAACGAACTTGTTCAATAGAAATTCCTTCAAAATTTTTTATTTCTTGATTATGAGTATATACTTGTAGGTAATTTTGAGTTTTTAAAAATTTTAAATTAGCAATGTTATCAATTGGTGATTTAAGGAAAATTTTATTCCATTCAAAATTATCGTCTAAATTGGGTTGGGAAAAAACGAAAAAAAAATTATGACTTAAAAAAATTAGACCAAATATCAGGATTTTTTTTATAAAAAACATAAACTAATAAAGCTAAAATAAGATTAATCAAAACAGAGATAACACAAAAAATAATCCAAAGATTTAAAGTATCATTATCATTTTCAAAATATTTTCCATTTTGAAGAATTCTGAGTTTATAATCATAATCAGAGTTAAGCATTTTAAATTTAGAATGAAACATAGTGTCTTTTGCAGCTATATTCTCTTTATAATAAATCACAGACTTTTCAAAATTTTTTAAATTTTCATAGGATTCTGCAAGAACCTTGGATAACTCACTCAGAAGTTCAAATCTTTCATTTTCTTTGACTTCTTGGTAATACTGGCTAGCAATATTTATTGCGTTTTGATATTTTTTTTGCAAAAATAAAACTTGAGCGATATTACTGTTTGTATTGATTATTCCATAGCGATTATTAATAATTTCATAATAATAAATAGATTCATCAAACAATTTAAGAGCTTGGTCATAATTCTTCTTCGCTTTATAATAAAGACCAATGTTATTTAAGGTGTAAGCAATTCCCAAAGTATCATGAGATTTTTTTGCTTGTTCATTAGCAAGATTGTAGAAATAAAATGCACTATCGTAATTATGTAGATAATAATAGGTATTTCCTAATTCACTAAATAAAGCGGTTTTGTTGTTATCTGCTCTAAGTTCTAAAGATTTTAATAAATACTCTTTTGCAATATCAAATTTTTTTAATTTTGAATAAAATCCTCCTAAGTATCCATTTACACTGGTTATATCCTCTGAGAGCCCATGTTTTTCCCCTAAATATTTTATTTTTTCATTATATACTAAAGCAGAATCATACATTTCTAAATCAATAAAAAACTCAAAAAGGCTTTTGTAAGATTTAAGTTTTTTTTGAACATTATTGAGCTCAGTTGAAAGTTTTTCTAATTCTTTTAAGGCTAAATAAGAATTTTGTTTATTTCCTTTTCTACTGTAAATAAGTATTTTCAAATCTTCTACCTCTAATAAACCATTTCTATTTCCTGACATCAAAAATAATTTTTGAGACATTTCTAAATACTCAAGGGCTTTATCAGGGTTACTTGCAGATGCCCGTGCTTTTTGTAAAAGCTCGTATGCTTCATTTTGACAATAGGAATGAAAAGGAAATAGTATAATTAGCAAAAATAGTAGAAAGTTCATGAAGCAAATATATATAAAGTTTTTATCATAAAAAATTTTTTGTTGTTTTTTTATTTTTTGTATAATTTTGAATAATAATTTAGTGAAAGTGGATTTAAAAATTGCGACCTTTCAAATGGACATTTTTTGGCATGAACCTGTTAAAAATTTTGAGAAAATTCAAACCGAGTTACTCAAACAAAAATATGAATTTGATGTGTTTGTTCTTCCAGAAATGTTTACAACTGGATTTACTAAAGAAAATCATTTATTTCAAAATCAAAACGAAAGAACTCTAATGATCTTACAAGCTTGGTCTAAAAAGTTTAATGCATTATTTATGGGTTCTGTAATTTATTTTGAAAACGGTTACTATTTTAATAGGTTATATTCAGTGTATCCTGATGGACAAATTTTCTATTATGATAAACGACATTTATTTACAATCGCTAAAGAACATGATTATTATCAACCCGGAGAAAACAAAATCATTCTAGAATAGAAAGGTTGGAGGATTCTTC
>CAZBPK010000108.1:0-2326 GCA_964493765.1 uncultured Bacteroidia bacterium
TTTTTACAGAGCACTTTATTTTTCCAAATTGTGTATAGCCACTGATAATCCCATGTATCTACCTTGTTATTAAAGACTTTTTCAAATCTCTTTAGCCAGTATTTTTTTTCTTTTCTTTCGATTAAAATTTCATTTATAAAACCTTTTGTTTTAAAATAAGGTAAATCAGTTATATTAGGGTCAAATAACTTCCAAGCCCTTCTCCAGGTAGCCCAACCCCAGATATGAGGATAAATTGAAAAGTAATAGCTAAATGGTAACTTAATCCGATTGCTGAAAAAATTGTTTCCACTTATATGCATAATGCTCGGGTCATTTTTGTAATACTCAAGCAATTCGGAACAAAAATTAAAAAAAGTTTTGTTTGGAACGACATCATCTTCAAGGATAATTTCGTGTTCTTCGTGCTCAAAAAACCAGCTTATAGCGTTACTAACCGCCATCTTACAACCAAGATTTTTATCGTTAAATAATTTTTTTACATCACATTCCCAATCTATTTGATTGACGACATCTCTGGCTAATCTGCATTTTTCTTTTTCACCTTGTTTATTTTTTCTTGGTCCATCAGCCGATATATATAATTTTTTTGGTTTTAATAGTCTTAATTGATCAAACACATTTCGGGTTGTATCCGCTCGATTAAAAATTATAAAAAGAATCGGGGTTGAGAATTGAGGTTCTTTCTTCATGATTAAAGGAGTTTAAAAATCAATGTATTTAGTGTTTTCGCAAAAAGCTGATAATTCTTTTCAACAAGAAAATTAAAGATTTGAGACTTGCCAGGATTATCAAAATCGAATTCTGCATCTTCACAGAGGATCACTGATGGCTTATACTTTTGCCAATCATTTGATTTTAATACTGATAAATCAAATCCTTCAGTATCAACTGATAAGAAATCTATTGAATGACCAGCTACAATATGTTTATCTAGTATTTCTGATAAACGGATTGTGTTGAGAGTAATCTCCTTTAATATTTTGTATTTTGTTTTTTCAGCCCTCTCTATACTTAAAGCTTTGTCAAAACTGTTTAATGCAGAATCATCGAAAATAAAATAAGTTAATGTTTCTTTAACATCCGAAATAGCGGCTTCAATATTAATATCATTTTTCCTTACCTTATCAAATAATTTCTTACTTCCGGGTCTGGGCTCGATATTTATTCCCCGCCACCCTTTTTTATAAAACAAGTATGTATTCGAAAATCTTTTAGGATGATGCGCTCCAACATCAACATAAAAACCTTTATCTTTTTCCTCAAAAATCCTTTGAAGAATCAAGTCCTCCCCTTCCTGTGAATATGAAACATTCTTATAGTCGGAGAGAAGGTTTTGATAAATATTTATAGCAGTTCTGTAAATTTTATTCGGTAAGATGTTTTTAATTTTCATTTTTCTATGATGATTTTTTAATAAGTTTAAATACATTGATTAAAAGAACTGATTTTATCATCATAAAAAATTGTAATCTTGATTTTTTGTCAAAATAAATTGAAAAAACAGAAACAGAATACGATACCAATGTAGCAATTGCAGCTCCGTTTATTCCATATATTGGAATTAAAAACCAGTTCATTATCACATTTACTATCATTCCGATTAGGGTTCTGTAGAATGAAAGTTTCGTTAAATTTTCACTGATAAGATATTAACTGCTTGAAACTCCAAGAAAGGTAGCAACTCTTGCCGAAATATAAATTGTTAGAACGGGTGCAGCAGGTTTGAATTCCGGACCGAACAATAAATTAATTATGAAATCGGAAAGAATTGTAACCGGAATTGCTATTCCTATCGCAACAGCAGCAAGAAAATCATACAACTTCTGCAAGCGACTTATGTATAGTTTTTCGCTCGTTTGTTTCGCATTCACAATCGCAGGGAAAACTGAAGTGCTTATTGCCATTGGAACAAAATACCAGGCTTCACAGAGCTTTACTGCTACTGCGTAATATCCTACATCAGCCGTAGTCATAAAATTTTTGATCATTACCTGATCAATTTTCATATAAATCGCAATGACAACTCCCGAAAGAACCAATGGCCAGGAATCTCTGAACAACTCAACAGCAATTCTGGAATTAAATTTCCATTCACTCACTGAAAATTTATTTTTTCTGTAAACAGAGTAATATCAAACGGCCAGAATAATCGATTCTAATGTTTGAACAATTGCAAAATAGAGCACCGGCTGATTAAATATTACGAGTAATATTTTTAATGAAGAGGCAATAAAAAACTAACCTGACTGACAAACAACATTGTATTTTGCATCAACTCGTGATTGATAAAATGGTTCAATAAATCCCATCAACTGGAAAATTT
>CAZBPK010000109.1:0-6604 GCA_964493765.1 uncultured Bacteroidia bacterium
AGTGGAAAATTTCTTTTCTGTGGAATATCATGTATATCAAGAAAATGGAAATGGGCTATTAGTCAATTATTTTAGGTTGTTTAGTCCTCAAAAATTTACTTCTGTAAGTGAAGCTATAAAGACGAAAGAATTCATATTATCCAAATTGTAAGATAAATAGTATTTTTCCAAAATGGCGAAATCCAAAAATGTTTATATATGTAATGAGTGCGGGACGGAGTATAGTAAATGGGTAGGTAGATGTACAGCTTGTGGCGCGTGGAATTCTATCCATGAAGTTCCTTCTTCTGTTCTTAAAGCGCCAATGATTTCTAGTATTCCCCATTTGCCCCAAAAAATTTCTGAAATTCAATTTTTACAAGAAGATAGAATATTCTTGCCTGATTCAGAACTGAATAGAGTTTTAGGAGGTGGTTTAGTGAAAGGAGCATTGGTTTTATTAGGAGGCGAACCCGGTATCGGCAAATCTACTTTAGCCCTGCAGTTAGCACTGAATTTTCAAGAGGATATAAAGGTTTTATATGTTTCGGGAGAAGAATCAGAAAAACAAATCAAGCTAAGAGCCGAAAGATTAAGCAATTATAATTCCAATGTTTATATTTACTCTGAAACCATTTTAGAAAATATACTCAGAGTTTCAGAAAGTATATTGCCTGAAGTGATTATTTGGGATTCTATTCAAACGATATATTATTCAGAGATGGAGTCTGCTCCGGGGAGTGTTGCGCAGGTGCGTGAATGTACACAAAAAATTATGAAATTCGCAAAACAAAAAGAAATCCCCGTTATTATTATCGGTCATGTAACCAAAGAAGGTTTTCTGGCTGGTCCTAAAACCTTAGAACATATGGTAGACACCGTAATTTCTTTTGAAGGCGATAGGCATTTGAATTACAGAATGTTAAGATGTCTAAAAAACCGTTTTGGTTCTACTTTGGAGTTAGGAATTTACGAGATGACTTCTCATGGATTATTAGCAGTTCCTAATCCTTCGGAACTATTTTTAAATCAAAGTGATGAACATTTAAGTGGGGTTGCGATTGGTACTTCATTAGAAGGAAATCGTGTTTTATTATTAGAGTGCCAGGCTTTGGTTACGGATGCCACTTTTGGAAATCCGCAAAGAGCAGTAACAGGATTAGACCCTAAGCGTATGAACTTAATTTTAGCAGTTCTAGAAAAAAAAGCAGGTTTAAAATTAGGGACGAAAGATGTATTTTTGAATGTTACAGGAGGGCTCAAAGTAGAAGATCCTGCCCTAGATTTAGCTTTTGCTTTGGCTATTGCTTCTTCTTATTTTGAACAGCCCCTTGATAGAAAAATAGCTTTTATTGGAGAAATAGGACTAACAGGAGAAATCCGCTCAGTAACACGTATAGAACAACGCATCAACGAAGCAGAAAAACTCGGCTTTCAAAAAATTATTCTCTCTAAATATGCACAAAAAGAAGATTGGTTGGATTCCTCTCAACTAGAATTGCTATTTTTTGACAAACTTGAAGATATTATTCGGTATTACTTTTAATCTTCTTGTAATTATCTAAAATTTTTCTAGTTATATTTTCTACTTTTAAAAAATTCAATGGGCAAAATAAACCACTATATTAGTAAAAAAATCTTAGATTTGCATTATGAAATATTGGATTATACTTATACTTTTTTGTTTTAGCGTGAATTTAAAGGCACAACATCGCCAAAGAATAAATGATGAAAAATTTTCAGCAAATCAAGTTAAGAAAATTACCTCTTCTTCGGAAAATACCGATTACATTATTACAGGTCATAATGATACAACAGTAATAGTTTCTATTACAGCTATCACCAATACCCCCAAAAAAATGGATGAACTTCAAAAAAACTTTAAAATAGTTACAGATTTACAAAATGAAGTTTTAAGAATTGAGACTTTTACAGGTGATGCTAAAGGAGAATTTTTAGTAGAATTGTATGTTCCACAAAACGTTTTATTAGATATTTCTACAAAAAATTCTCATATAATAGTTCAAAAAACACAAAATGATATACAATTAACTCATCATTCTAAGCCCATTGATTTAAAAGAAATAAGAGGTGGAAAAATTAATATTAATTCCAAAAATGGTGATATAATTATTAAAAATAGTGTGGGAGATATCCAAATAAATACTTCAAAAAGTGTTGAAGCGGAAATTCTTGATGGTCAATTAACCTGTATTTCGGGAGGGCATCAAAACATTATATTAAAAAAATCTATTCCTACCATGTTAAATACACAAAATGGAAATATTAAACTCAAAATCCCTTCCGAAGCTCAATTTGACTGCCGTTTTACGTCTGATATTCCTATCAAATTAGAATTGAATAATTTTCAATTTGAGGGAAGTATAAATCTAAAAACTTTAACTGGTAAAATACACCAAGGCAATATACCTTTAAAATTAACTGCAAATAAAGGCGGTATTTGGCTAAGCAACTAAAATTTTGGGTTCATTGGAAAGAAAACATCAATGATTTTTTTCTTTTTACAGGAAATTTTTCTGTAAAACTTTGTGTTTTTTAATCATAATATACTTTTTCAAAAAATCCTTATTTTTGCAATCATTATAATTCACAAAAAGTCATTATATGAACCTATTATCACAATTATTTTTTGCTATTGCATTAGCTACTGCTGGTTTTTTGTTTTATAGAAAAGCAAAATCCATACGCAGAAACATTATGTTAGGAAAAGATATTAACCGAAATGATCGACCTAACGAACGTTTAAATTTGATGCTAAAAGTAGCTTTTGGTCAGTCCAAAATGATGGTAAGAATCATACCCGGTTTATTACATTTAGCAGTTTATGTTGGATTTTTATTAATCAATTTAGAAGTTATAGAAATTGTTTTAGATGGTTTACTAGGTACTCATAGAGTTTCTGCACCTTTATTAGGAGGTTTATATGATGTTTTAATTGGTACTTTTGAAGTGTTTATGGCTTTAGTTACAATTGCATGTATCCTATTTTTAATTAGACGCCAAGGACCTGTTTTACGCTTAAAAATGGACGAATTAAGAGGCTTCCCCCAAATTGATGCTTCTGTAATTTTATTTACAGAAATCCTTTTAATGACTGCTTTGTTGTTCATGAATGCTTCTGACCAAATTTTACAAACCCGTGGTGTTGAACACTATATAAAAGCAGGTATTTTTCCAGTAAGTAGCATATTAGTTCCTATGTTAAATGGTTTCACTAATGAAACCTTAATTGTTATAGAAAGAACCGCATGGTGGTTTCATATTTTAGGAATTTTTGCTTTTTTAAACTATTTACCCTATTCCAAGCACTTCCATATTATGCTGGCATTTCCTAATGTATATTTCTCAAAATTAGAACCCAAAGGTCAATTAGATAATAATGAATCAATTACTAAGGAGGTAAAATTAATGATGGACCCCGAAGCTGCTTTTAATACTCCTGTTGAAGAAAACGCTCAACCTCAAAAATTTGGTGCTAAAGATGTTTTTGATTTGAATTGGGTTCAGCTATTAAATGCTTATACTTGTACCGAATGTGGAAGATGTACATCTTCTTGCCCTGCAAATATTACAGGCAAAAAACTTTCCCCCAGAAAAATAATGATGTCCACAAGAGACCGATTAGAACATGTAGGTCAAATTTTGGACAAAAATAATGGACAATGGGTTGATGATGGTAAAACTTTATTAAGAGATTATATTTCTGAAGAAGAACTTTGGGCTTGTACAACTTGTAATGCTTGTGCAGAAGCATGTCCCGTAAATATTGACCCCGTAAGCATTATTGTAGATTTAAGAAGACACTTAATCATGGAAGAATCTAAAGCAGCTGAAAGTATCAACGTAATGTTTAATAATATACAAAACAATGGTGCTCCCTGGGCTTTTTCTCCTTCTGATAGAGCCAACTGGACACAAAACCTCGAAATCACTGTATCCTAAAAATTGTTCTTATGGCAACAGTAATTCATCATCTTGAACAATTAGATTCAAATAAAGCTTACTCCTATGCAGATTATTTGCTATGGGAGTTTGAGCAACGTATTGAATTACTGAAAGGAAAAATATTTTTGATGCCTCCTGCTCCTATAAGGATTCATCAAACTACAGCAACCAATCTATTGGTAGGAATTGGAAATTTTCTAAAAAACAAAAAACTAAGTTGTAGTCTTTTTTCAGCTCTATTTGATGTTCGATTAATAGATATTAAGAAAATTACAAAGTCTAAGAAACTCAATAATGAAGAAATTTTTACCGTTGTACAGCCTGATATTGGTGTAATTTGTGATAAATCTAAATTAGATGAAAAAGGTTGTATTGGTTCACCAGATTTTATTATTGAAATTTTATCAGAAGCAAGATTAAAAAAGGATTTGAATTTAAAGTTTCATTTGTATGAAGAAAATGGAGTCAAAGAATATTGGATTGCAGACCCCAATTATCATTTAATCCATCAGTATTTTTTAAATGAAGCAAAACATAAATACGAAATTGTTGGTTATTTTACGGAAGAGGATAGTATTCAAAGCGTTCTATTTCCTGAATTAATAATTAACGTATCAGAAATTTTTAAAGATTGAAAAATTAGGTATATGACAGAAAAAAAATTAATAGAAATACCGCTGATGGCGGATTTAGCTTCAAAAGGTGAAGAAGCAGAAGTTTTATTTTGGGTTGGTTGTGCAGGTAGTTTTGATGATAGAGCCCAAAAGATTACAAGAGATTTTGCGAAAATATTATACCACGTGGGTGTAAAATTTGCTATTTTGGGTCCAGAAGAAACTTGTACAGGCGACCCAGCGAAAAGAGCAGGTAATGAGTTTTTATTTCAAATGCAAGCTATGATGAATATTCAAACCCTCAACATGTATAACGTTAAAAAAATTGTTACTACATGCCCCCATTGTTTTAATACGCTGAAAAATGAATATCCTCAACTCGGAGGTAATTATGAAGTCATTCATCATGCTCAATTTTTACAAGAATTGATTGATAGTGGTAGATTAAAAGTTGAAGGTGGCGATTTTAAAGGTAAAAAAATCAGTTATCACGATTCTTGTTATTTAGGACGTGCTAACAATATTTACGAAGCACCCAGAAAAGTTATTGAAACCTTAGATGCTGAATTAGTAGAATTAAAACGTTGTAAAACCAATGGTTTATGCTGTGGTGCCGGTGGTGCTCAAATGTTTAAAGAACCTGAAAAAGGGAAAAAAGATGTAAATGCTGAAAGAACAGAAGATATTTTAGATGTAAACCCTAATGTTGTTGCTGTTGCTTGTCCTTTTTGTATGACTATGCTTTCTGATGGAGTAAAATATCAAAACAAACAAGATAGCATCAAAGTTATGGATATTGCTGAGATTATTGCAAAAGCTAAAAATTTATAATTTTTTCATGCTTCTATTCATAAAAAAAGCTACCCTTCAAAAGGTAGCTTTTTTTATGAAATCCATCTTTTAATACACCCAAAAAGTAATTACCTTAACCAGGCTTCACTACTCAATATGAATAGACAGGTTTAAAATGTTATTCTTTATCTTAATAAAGTTATGGTGCCATATTTGGAAAAAGACTGATTGTTTTCTTTTATCGCTTTTAAATGATAGGTATAAACACCTTCAGGGCATATTTTCCCATTTTTTGTGCCATTCCAAAATTGCGTTTTGGCATCTTTAGTACTGAATATTTCTATTCCCCATCGGTCATATATAATTATTTCTGCATTTTTAATTCCTCTAAATATCATTTTGAATTCATCATTGATGCCATCTTGATTAGGAGTAAATACATTGGGTATGAATATTGCCCATTCATTACTTATTATGAAGGGACCGTTCTCAAAGCAGGATTTACAACCCCAATTATTGTAAGCACATAATTTAACATAATATTCCCCTTCTCGTGTATATTGATGAGGAACTATTAAATCCGTTGTAACCAATGTATCGCCATCGCCAAAATACCATACATAATAGGAAGCCCCTTGTGATAAATTATTAAATACGTAATTTGCATCTTGTACGTTTACCACAATATCTTTAGAAGGTTGTGCCGAGAAGTCTGCAATAGGAATAGGATAGACACTAATGCTAAAAGTCGCTCTGCTACTGGTACAACCTTGTGTTACAAATTCGTATATAAATAAGGTGTCTGATAGTATAGAGTTGATTATTAGTAAGTTAGATTGTGTAATAAAATTCCCGTTTCCATCATACCAATTGACTAATCCTGAAATTCCCGAAAAGTCTATAGTTAATCTCTCGCCTTGACAAATGCTTATAGAACTATCTTCCACAGAAACATTGATAACAGTAACATTTACAGGTTTTCTTGTAGCAGTACAACCGTTGCTAATGGCTTCTATGTAATACGTAACGGAGTTATTGAGCGTGGTGGTAGTAGCTGTGTCTTATGCTCGTCGGACGTTACCGCCGATCTTCTGGGCGTACAACAAGTATGTAGTGTTGTTATCAGGTAGGAATTGTGAGTTGATAGAGTTTCCTGCGCATAAAGTATTATCATTGATGCTGGGTGGATTGGGGATAGGATTACCATTAACATTTACGGGGTTATTTGTGTCAGTAGAACGGGTGCTAATGGC
>CAZBPK010000110.1:0-3675 GCA_964493765.1 uncultured Bacteroidia bacterium
CTATTACTGAAAATAAAAAGTTAGTGGGTTCTCTATCTGTAGAAATCGCAGAAAAAATTTTAAAAGAACCAATAAAAAATACTAAAGATCAAGAAGCCTTTGCTAAAGCCGAATTAGAAAAAAGTAATCATAACTCATGGAAAACGAATGAGATGCGAAAAGATACGCTAAATCCATTCTTGATGTAAGTAAAGAAAAAAACTTTTTTGATACTATCCATCATTATTTTTCTCATATAAAAACTTTAGTTGAAGAATCTAAAGAACTACGTCTTTTGATCCAAAGTCCTATTATTAACTCCTATAAAAAATTAGAAATGCTCAAAAAAGCTTTTTCTAATCATTTTCATACTTTGACAATAACCTTTATGGATATTGTTTTTAAAAGACATAGAGAATCTATTTTACCCAATGTAGCAGAAGAGTTTTTAAAACTTTACCAAAAAGAAAATAATATTACAGAAGTTTTATTGATTTCCGCTGCTCCTTTGAGTGAAGAGTTTATTCAACAAGTAAAAAACAAAACGGAAAATAAACTTAAAACTCAAGTAGTATTCAAGTATAAAATTCAACCTGATATTATTGGGGGTTTTATATTACGTTTTGGAGGATATGAATATGATGGAAGCGTTGCTTCTAAATTACGTAAATTAAAAAGACAGTTTCAAGATATAACATTTATTGATCAAATTTAACCTTTAAAATTTTAAAAAAATGATAAGACCTGACGAGGTTTCTCAAATACTTAGACAACAATTATCTGGTTTAACATCAGAAACAGAATTACAAGAAGTAGGTACTGTTCTTCAAGTAGGTGACGGTATAGCAAGAATTTATGGATTAACTTCTGTTCAATCAGGAGAAATGATTGAGTTTGATAATGGTTTAAAAGGCATCGTATTAAACCTTGAGGAAGATAATATTGGTGCAGTTTTACTGGGGGATTCTAAAGGCATTAAAGAAGGATCTTCTGTAAAAAGATTAAATCGTATTGCATCTATCATGGTAGGTGATGGATTAGTAGGAAGGGTAATCAATACCATCGGAGAGCCAATTGATGGAAAAGGACCTATTAAAGGAGAACTTTATGAATCTCCATTAGAAAGAAAAGCTCCTGGGGTTATTTTTAGACAACCTGTAAATGAACCTTTACAAACTGGTATTAAAGCTATTGACTCCATGATTCCCATTGGTAGAGGGCAAAGGGAGTTAATCATCGGTGATAGACAAACGGGTAAAACTACTATAGCGATTGATACCATTATCAACCAAAAAGAGTTTTATGAAAAAGGGAAACCCGTTTATTGTATTTATGTTGCTATTGGTCAAAAAGCATCTACTATTGCTCAGATAGTTAATACATTAGAGAGAAATGGAGCAATGGCTTACACAATTGTTGTTGCTGCTCCAGCATCTTCCCCAACTCCATTACAAGTGTTTGCTCCTTATGCAGGTGCAGCTATTGGTGAGTTCTTTAGAGACACTGGTCGTCACGCATTAGTAATTTATGATGATTTATCAAAACAAGCTGTTGCTTATCGTGAAGTTTCTTTATTATTGAGAAGACCTCCCGGTCGTGAGGCTTATCCTGGGGACGTTTTCTATTTACACTCTCGTCTTTTAGAAAGAGCTGCAAAAGTAATTAATAATGATGAAATTGCTAAAAATATGAACGATTTACCCCCTTCTTTCAAAGGTTTAGTGAAAGGCGGTGGTTCTTTAACAGCACTTCCCGTTATTGAAACCCAAGCAGGTGACGTCTCTGCTTATATTCCAACTAACGTAATTTCTATTACTGATGGTCAGATTTTCCTAGAACAAAACTTATTCAACTCAGGGGTTAAACCTGCTATTAACGTTGGGATTTCTGTATCAAGGGTTGGTGGTTCTGCTCAAATTAAATCTATGAAAAAAGTAGCAGGTACTTTAAAATTGGATTTGGCTCAGTTCCGTGAATTAGAAGCTTTTGCTAAATTTGGTTCAGACCTTGACCCAACAACTTTAGCTCAATTAGAAAGAGGTAAAAGATTAGTTGAAATCTTAAAACAAAATGAGTTTAATCCATTTAGAGTTGAACAGCAAATTGCTATTATTTATGCTGGTACGAATGGATTATTGGATAGCGTTCCATTAAAAGATATTAAAGCATTTGAAAAAGAGTTTCTTTCTCTTTTAGATACTCAATATAAAAATGAAATGGCAGAAATTGCTTCAGGTAATTTATCTGATAATGCAGTTGCAGCTATTAAAAAGTGTGCGAGTGAAGTCGCTTTAAGATATAAATCATAATTTTTTATGGCGAATTTAAAAGATATTCGTTTAAGAATTAACAGTATTAAGAGTACTCAGCAGACCACTAAAGCCATGAAAATGGTTTCTGCTGCTAAATTAAGAAAAGCTCAAGACGGTATCATACGTTTAAGACCTTATGCAAATAAATTAAAAGAACTCATTCAGAATTTATTGTTGGGGCAACAAGAAATTGATTCTCCTTTTGTTAAATCTAGGGAAGTCAAAAATGTACTTTTAGTAATAGTTACTTCTAATAAAGGGCTTTGTGGTGCTTTTAACTCTTCCATTTTTAAACTTGCTCAAAATACCATTCAAGAAAAATATTCTCACCTACATAAAACAGGTAATGTTCATCTATTATGTATTGGGAAAAAAGGTTACGAGTTTTTTAAAAGAACTCATTCCTTGATTGGGGAAAATCACGATTTATTTTCCAAGGTTTCTTTTGAACAAACTGCAAATGTTGCTGAAATGGTTATGCAAGGATTCATTGATCATAAATGGGACAAAGTGGAAATCATTTACAATGAATTTAAAAATGTAGCTACACAAATTCGTAAAGTTGAAACATTTTTACCCTTGGAAGTACAAAAAGTTGATAATCATAATTTTGTAGATTACATTTTTGAACCTAACAAAGAAGAAATATTAACGGATTTAATACCTAAAATTTTAAAAATCCAATTTTATAAAAGTGTATTAGATTCTAATGCTTCTGAGCATGGTGCTAGAATGGTCGCTATGGATGCTGCAACAGAAAATGCTTCTCAATTAATCAATCAGTTGAAATTGGTTTATAACAAAGAACGTCAAGCCGCAATTACTAAAGAAATTTTAGAAATTGTTGGTGGAGCAGAAGCATTAGCTAGTAGTTAATTCTAAATTTTCTATAAAATTATTAAAGGCTGTCCTCATGGATAGCCTTTTTATTTTTGTTAAATTGAATATTCAAAATGATTCTGTATAATTGTTTTCCTATGAAAATACAGATAATTGAAGATGACCTAATTTTAAATAAAAATATTAAGAAAAATTTACAAGATTCTGATTATCAGTTATAAACAGTCTATGACGACTTCTTGCAGAAAGGTTATTAAAAAAAGAAAACTTTGAATGTATTATTCAGGATATTAATTCAATGAATTATTCATAGAACCCATGAATTTTTTTTATTTCAATAACCATTATTAGACATGTTTATCATGAAATTGAAAATCAGATTTTAAAGATTAAATCTTTGTAAAAATTCGTATTTTTCCTCTATTAAAAAAATTCTCATTTTGCCCAAAAATTTGAAAAAGAAGACTTCAAAACAAAAATCATATAAGAAAAAATGATTAAATTTGTAATCTTTTTATATCTTTCCATGCATAAATATTTACTC
>CAZBPK010000111.1:0-53000 GCA_964493765.1 uncultured Bacteroidia bacterium
ATGCAAGGCTTGTAAGTATGCGTGAGGGATGCGAAGGGCTTGGCACTGCCTTTGGGTGCGAAGTATGATGCTGGAACGAAGTGAAACCCGAAGCAGCCCGACCCGAAGCGAAAGCGAAGGGGCACGCCCAAATCTTACTTAATGTATTTTCTCATCTTTCTATAAATGAACTTTTTTTTCTGAGTAAAAGATTATTTTATAAATTTGCAGTTATTTTTTGGGAAAATGAGCAAAGACATTTTTGGTATAGAGAGAACTCTAAAAACTTCTCAAGGGGAAGTTAAATATTTTAGTCTAAAAGAATTAGAAAAACAAGGCAAAAAAGTAAGTCATTTGCCTTTTTCCATTAGGGTATTATTAGAAAATGCTTTAAGAAATTATGATGGTTTTTCTATTTTAGAAGAGCATATTCATACCATTTTGAATTGGAAACCCAAAACAGATGATGTGGATATTCCTTTTATGCCTTCTCGTGTTTTGATGCAAGATTTTACCGGTGTTCCTGCTGTAGTAGATTTGGCTTCTTTAAGAGCTGAAGTTGCTAGAAAAGGTAAAGATACCGATAAAATTAATCCATTAGTTCCTGTTGATTTAGTGATAGATCATTCAGTTCAAGTTTTATATTCAGGAACTTCTTATGCCTATGAAAAAAATGTTGAAATTGAGTTTGAACAAAACCAAGAACGTTATCAATTATTGAAATGGGCTCAAAAAGCTTTCCAAAATTTTAGAGCGGTTCCTCCTGGAATGGGAATTTGCCACCAAGTAAACTTAGAATATTTATGTTCAGTAATTACTCATCGTGATGGTTACGCTTTTCCTGATACCTTAGTAGGTACGGATTCTCATACGCCTATGGTGAATGGATTAGGAGTAATAGCATGGGGAGTAGGGGGAATTGAAGCTGAAGCCGCCATGTTAGGTCAGCCCATTGTAATGCAATTACCAGAAGTAATTGGTTTAGAGTTAAAAGGAAATTTACCCGAAGGTGCAACTGCTACTGATTTGGTTTTAGCAATTACTGAATTGTTAAGAAAATATGGTGTAGTTGGTAAGTTCGTAGAAGTTTTTGGTAAAGGTTTAGATAATTTATCAGTAACAGACCGTGCCACCATCTCTAATATGTCTCCTGAATTTGGTTGTACCGTAACTTTCTTCCCAGTAGATAACCAAACGCTCAATTATATGCGTTTAACGGCTCGTTCTAATGAACAAATTGAATTGGTAGAAAAATATGCCAAAGAAAATTTATTCTGGCGTGAAAATGAAGACCAAATTCAATATACTGATAAAATTGTTTTAGATTTATCTACTATTGTTCCTGCTATTTCAGGTCCTAAACGCCCTCAAGATAGAATTTTATTGACAGACGTTAAAAAAACCGTTGCAAAAGTTTTAGAATCTACTTTTGGAAGAAAATTTATAGAAAAATCCGAAAGAAAATCAGGCGTAGCCGTTGCAGAAAACTCCATCAAAACAGTTAATGTAGTAGCGGGAGACCAAGAATATACTTTGAGTGATGGGCAAATTGTGCTTGCGGCAATTACTTCTTGTACCAATACTTCTAATCCTTCTGTGATGTTGGGAGCGGGTTTAGTAGCGAAAAAGGCGATTGAAAAAGGGTTAGATGTAAAAGCATGGGTAAAAACGAGTTTAGCACCTGGTTCTAAAGTGGTTACAACTTATCTAGAAAAATCAGGCTTATTAGAATACTTAGAAGCTTTAAGATTTCATGTAGTAGGATACGGCTGTACGACTTGTATAGGAAACTCAGGGGATTTATCTGAACCTATCACTAAAGCTATTGTAGAAAACGATTTAAGCGTTGCAGCAGTTTTATCAGGAAATAGAAATTTTGAAGCCCGTATTCACCCTAATATCAAAATGAATTTCTTGGCTTCGCCCATGTTAGTAGTAGCGTATGCTATTGCAGGTAGAATGGATATTGATTTGTATAATGAGCCTATTGGTTATGACCCCAATTTACAGCCTGTTTATTTGAAAGATATTTGGCCTACCCCCCAAGAAATACAAGAGGTTGTTCAAAAAGTTTTATTACCCGAAGATTTTCGTGCTGTTTATAGTACAGTTTTTGATGGTGATGAAGCGTGGAAGAAATTACAAGCACCAGAAGGTAAAATTTTCCAATGGGATACTAAATCTACTTATATTCAAGAAGCTCCTTTCTTTAAAGATATTTCTATGGAAGTAAAAGAACCTCAAAATATTGTTGGAGCAAAAGTTTTATTAAGTGTAGGAGACTCTATTACTACTGACCATATTTCTCCTGCGGGTAATATTAAAGCAAATTCTCCTGCGGGTCAATACCTAATACAAAATGGTGTAGATACTAAAGATTTTAATTCTTATGGTTCTCGTAGAGGAAATCATGAAGTAATGATAAGAGGTACTTTCGCTAATGTACGCCTAAAAAATAAATTAGTAAGTAAAGAAGGCGGATTTACTTTATATAATGGTCAAGAGACTACGATTTATGAAGCTTCTATGAAATACCAAGAAGCAGGAGTGCCATTGATTGTTTTAGCTGGCAAAGAATATGGTTCTGGTTCTTCAAGAGACTGGGCTGCAAAAGGTACTAATTTATTAGGTATCAAAGCGGTAATAGCGGAAAGCTATGAAAGAATTCACCGTTCTAATTTAGTAGGAATGGGCGTTTTACCATTACAATTTATGTCTGGTCAAAATGCAGAAAGTTTAGGATTAACAGGACAAGAAACTTTTGAAATACATGGTATTTCAGAAGGATTAACAGTTAAAAAAGTACTCAATGTAATTGCTACAAAACCCGATGGCTCTTCAATAAGCTTCCAAGCATTAGCAAGATTAGACTCTCCCGCTGAAATTGCTTACCTCAAAAATGGTGGTATTTTACAATTCGTTTTGAGAAGATTTTTAAGTGCATAATCATTTTTTGAATAGACTATTTTTCAAAAGCCACGTTTTATGCGTGGCTTTTTTTCTAACAAATTCTTAAAAATAAATCCAATGCCATCTCAAAAAATGCTTATTCCACTCCAGTGCTGGCAAAGGCATGTGAACAGAATCCAAAATGAAAAATAAAACTTTAAGAGCTGTTTTTTGGGTTTTGATTTTAGAGAAATGAATATCAGGAGAAAGATACCATTGCCTAAATTCTCTTTGATTAATAATTTTCCAATCAATTTTTCCGTAACCACCTTCTAATCCTTGTGCTCCATAGCCTAAGGCAATATTTAACCATTTTGGAAATTGTTTATTTTTGGGTAAAAATGAACTGATATTTCCGACTAACCAATAAGATTGACCGTTATAATCTTTGAAGATAGAAGTAATACCTTTACCAAATAAATTAGGGAATTGGTCTGCATAAGGAGTTCTATGGAAAGAGAATTTAAGTTGAATTCTTTGTTCATCAAAAGCCCAAACGTTCAAAGCGGCTAGTAAAGAGCCAGAGGCATTGGCAGCTAAATCGGAAAAAGATGCACCCCATTTTTCGGTAAAACCATCAAAAATTTCTAAAGGAGCTTGAAAGCAAAATCCTGATAAAGCAGTAATTATACTACGAGTTTTTCGGTTATGACCAGCCCAAATTAAAAATTCGTTTACCATTTTTGATTGTTGATAGGCTGTCCAAGAATGCCCAACTTTATCCATTTGTTTCCATTCATGGGAATCATCAAAAAAATGAAACTTTGTTTTAGGTATTCCTGAATACCAAGAAAGTCCTGTATATGTATATAATCCTCCTACAATTCCCACGCTAGTGCCTGCTACGAACCAAGTTTTTTTTATATTAGGTAATGTATCTTTTTGCCAAAAATTTTGACTAAACAATTGAATAGGAAAAATAAAAATCAAAAACCAATTTTTCACTTTGTCATTTTTTGATAAGACTAACTTGTGTTGTAATGTTGTCTTTGGTGCTAGAAAAAACTAGGGTTTTAGCGTTCAATGTATCAATATTTAAAGAAATTTCTGTATTCGAATTACTTTTTTGGGTAGATAATTTTTGGTTTTTGGGGTCAATTCTCCATTTCCCTTTTTCAACACTTCCATTTAAGTTTATTTCATACTCATAGTTTGCGTGAAAAATAAAATAAGAATTTTTTTTCATTTTTTGAATTTCTTCTTGCATACGGTCTTGTTCAAATTGAGGTTCATTAACATTGACTCTATAATCATTGATTATCCACATTCCTCTAATATCTTTTTCCATTGGATTATCAGAGCAGCTTAAAAGAAATAATAAACAAAAACCTAAAATCCTAATACTTCGTAGCATATTTTTTTGTGGCAAATTTAGAAAAAGTTAATGAATTTTTTTCAATTTGATCCAAGTGTTTATTTGTAGAACCTCTAAAATTTATGCAATTTTTGTAATTGCATTATATAAGTTTTCCATTTCCTCAAACGTATTGTAAACATTCGGGGTAACTCTAACTCCATTAATTCCAGCAAAGTCAATACCTACAGTCCATATTTTATATTCATTGAGTAATTTATCAGCCAAATCGGTAGCTTTTATGTTTTTAATTCCTATCGTTCCGATAGCACAACTTCTACTTTCTTCAATCGGGCTGTAAAAAACCAAATTGGGGTTTTTTAAATTCCATAATTTTTGATACCAATGGTTCTTTAAAGATTTTAAACGATTTTCTTTGTTTTGTATTCCAATTTTTTTCAAATAGTCAATAGCAAATGGAATAGTTAATTGAACAGCAAAAGGTTGAGTGCCTGTATGATTTAATTTTCTTATATCATGATTTGGGTATTCATTATCCCCGAAAAGAGGCCATATTTTAGGAATATGCTTAGATTTTACATAAAGAAGCCCAGCTCCTAAAGGCACACTTAACCATTTATGCAAACTAGAAGCATAATAATCACATTCTAAATCGGTGATTTTAAAATCTAAATGACCAATAGCATGTGCTCCATCTACTAATACTTCTACATTATGCTCATGTGCCATTTGGCAAATCTTTTTTATAGGTAAAACATGACCTGTTATGTTAATAATATGACTTGCAAGAATCAGTTTCGTATGGGAATTGATTTTACTTTTATAAAGATTGATAATTTCTTCATCTGATTGGGGTTGGAAAGGAATATTAATTTCAATGGGCTTAATTTTATATCGTTTCGCTAATTGCTGAATCATGGCAATCATTGCCGGATACTCTTGTTTACCATATAGGATTTCGTCTCCTACTTTCCAATCTATTCCCGATAAAATTGTATCAATGGATTCAGTAGTATTTCTTGTAACAATGATTTCATCAGCTGAACATTGCAAATAATCGGATAATTTTTGAATTACTTTTACTTTGTCATCAGCCATTAATTTTCGCTTATAAAATGTATGTAGATAATTAACTTTACGAATGTTCTCTAAATAATTTTCTAAAATTGGTTGAGGCAACATGCAGTAATAACCGCCTTCTAAGTTGATAAAATCAGGATTTAGTTGATAATCATTACGAATTTTATCCCAAAATTCTAAAAATAATTTTTCATCTAAATCTGAATGTTTTTTTTCTTTATCCATTGAAAAAATTGAAATGGGTGAAAAAGTAATTCCAAGAAAACTTGCTAAACCTTTAATAAAAGTACGTTTATCCATGGAGTAAATTTAGAAAAAAATTTCTTACAAATGTTTTTTATTTTTAATAATTTGCTGATGCAATAGTGAATACATAAATTTCTGTAACTCCCTTTTCTTCTAATTTTTTACAAGCAGATACTAAAGTTGAGCCTGTTGTGATAACATCATCTACTAATATAACAGGTTGGTGAATAGGATTGAGCAAGTCAAAAATATTTTCTACATTTTTGTGGCGTTCTTCTTTAGATTTAAAAGTTTGGCTTTCTGTATATTGAATTCTAGTAAAATCTTTTTCATTGATACTTAAATTCCAAGTATTGGCTAAGCCCTTTGCAATGTATGATGCTTGGTTATAACCTCTTTTTTTGAGTTTTTCTTTATGTAAAGGGATAGGCACTAAAATACTATTTTTAGGAAAAGGACAATTTTCAATTTGATTAGCCCAAAATTCTCCCAAGATTACCCCTATTTGGGGTTTTTGATTATACTTTAATTGGTGTAATAAAACTTGAAGTTTCCCACCTTTATCAAAACGGAAGCCTGAAAATCCCCCTTTTATAGGGACTAATCCTGCTATTTGATAATAAATTTTATTATCTTTTGGATATTTATAATCATGCAAAAATGCCAAATCTGTTAAACAGTCTAAACAAACCTCTTTTTCATTTTTCAATAAGTTATTTTGACAGGTTACACAAGTTCTAGGAAAAACTAAATCCCAAAAATGATTCAACCAATTTATCATAATGAGGAATTATTCGTATCTTAAAGCTTCTATAGGGTCTAATTGAGCAGCTTTTCTTGCAGGATATAAACCCGAAACTATACCAACTACAAAACAAATAGCAAAAGATAAAAGAACCCAGTTCCAAGGAATCATAAATTCATTCCCTAAAAAACCACCTATTAAATTTCCTATTCCTATTCCCATTAAAGTACCTAAAACACCTCCTAATTGGCAAATTACAATAGCTTCTACTAAAAATTGCAACAAAATATGATTTTGAGTGGCACCGAGTGCTTTTCTTAGTCCAATTTCTTTGGTTCTTTCTGTTACAGAAACTAACATAATATTCATTAAGCCAATAGAAGCTCCAAATAAGGTAATTAAGGCTATTGCAGTTGCGGAAAGAGTCAGTAAAGCCAAATTTTCCATTAAGGATTCTACAAAAGAATCACTTTTTACAGCCACAAAATTATTCTCTTCAATAGGTTTTAATTTACGAATTACTCTAAATAAACCTGTAGAAACTTGTATCAAATAATCCATTTGTTCAGGATTTTCTACATAAGCATTAATTGTATAAGAACGTTTTGGGTCTATAAAAGATTTTCTCATACTAGTAATAGGAATAATGGCCACCTTGTCCCCACTTCCACCAAAAGAGGTGCCTCTTTCTTCTAAAACACCTATGACTCGATAGGGTCTTTTATCTAAGGTAATCATTTTATCTAAAGGGTTAATTCCAGGAAATATTTTTTCTTGAATATCAGAAGCAATTACTACTACATTTCTACCAAATTCAACATCTTCTTGAGTGATGCTTCTGCCTTCAGCAATTTTATAACCCTCAACCACTAAAAAATTTTCATCAGTACCTTTAATGGATATATTGTTATTAGTAACAAAATTTAAGTATTTGGCTTTACCAGCTTGGTTTGCAATGGCATTAATATTAGTAGGTATGCCTAAATTTTGAAGTTTTTCTTTCATTTGAGAAGCTTCAAGGAAAGTGATTTCAGGATATTGAATTCTTTTAGCTCTTGCCCCGCCAATTCTAAAATTACCTTGTCGATTTTGAATTTTAAAGGTGTTAGCACCAAGAGTTGTAAAACTACTTGCCATCCAATATTTTATGCTATCAATGGAAGTTAAAACACCTACAATAGACATAATACCAAATGCAATAATTAAAATAGTAATTCCTGCTCTTAATAAATTAGAACGAATGGCATTCAAAGCTTGCCTAATATTTTCCCAAAACATGTTCAAATTTAATAACAATATGAACCCAAAACAAATAGGAATAATTCATTCATAATCCCTTTTTTACCGATTATCATTTAATGGCTATTCTTTTGAAAAATTCAATCGGAATTCTTATAGAATTAAACCAAAAAGCCACGCTTGGTATCGTGGCTTTTGGTGTTCATTAAAGGATCTTAAACTTTATTCTTTCACAAATTTAATAGATTGTGATTGGTTTTGTGATTGTATATTCACTAAGTATAATCCAGAGGGTAAGTTTTCTACATTAATAGAAAATTGATTTCCATTTCCTTGAACTTGATTGACAATTTGCCCACTTAAATTCATAATTTTAATATCATAAACTCCTGAATTTATAGTTTGAATGTTGATAAACTGACTGGCTGGATTGGGATAAACATTCATGATAAATTGAGAAGATTTTACTTTACTAGTAACTATACCTAACCAACTATAAACATGAGGAGCTAAAAAGTTAATGGTAGAATCTAGATAAGTTGCATTGCCAACATAAGGCACATGTCCTTGTCCATAAAAAGTTTTTAAAGCACTTTGAACACCAATAGAATCTGCGTATTGATGAAGGCTGTAAGAACCATCAACGATTAATCCTAAAGGTAAAGTTTGAAATTTAATTTCAGCGGTACCATAAGGAACTGTTGCATCTTGGTCACCATGAACACTTGCAACAGGAATATCACCGTTTCCAATCCATACTTTTTCTCCAATAGCACCACATAAATTAATGACTCCATGAACTTTTGAAGAATATCCAGGAGAAGCGTCATTACCTCCTTCTAAACCACCAAGATTTACAATCAAAGAAGAATCTGCTTCTAATTGAAATTCTGTAGTTGAATCTAAATAACCTAGATGTAATGCAGTAATTGCACCTGCAGAAGAACCGCCAAAAAAGATATGAGTAGTATCAATATTATAAGTTGAGGCATTTTCTCTAAAAAATCTTACGGAACCTTTTCCATCTTGAACAGCTCTAATTACTGAACGTAAAACTATTTGTTGATTAGGAGGAAAACCATCTAAACCTAAACGATATTGAACAGAAGCACAAACAAAACCTCTTTTTGCAAATCTTTCAGCAAATGGCACAATTTCAGCATTATCTTTTGAACCCGATACAAAAGAACCACCATGCATCCAAATAATTAATGGACGATGAGTTGCTGTATCATTCTTAGGCATATAAATATCCAATTTCAAATTTTGAGATTGACCACTAGCATTGGTTGCATTTCCATAACTAACATCTTTGATTACTGTTAGGGAATCAAAGATTTCGTCTAAATAACGAACTTGAGCATTCGCATGTAAAACTGATAATAATAAAACTGCTGTAATTATTCGTTGCATTTTTTTTAAATTTCTTTCGCAAAATTAACAAGATTTTTTATTCAATAAATGAATTTCAAAAAATTAATACACTTCATCTGTATGCATTGTTAAATTTTTTTTGATTAATTTTATAATTAGGTGGTTACATTTTGAAAATTATTTCATTAATGTAAATAAACACGACCCTTGCTTTCGTAAAAACCGCTCAGAGGAGCGGTTTTCTATTTAAAAAAACAATTATTTGTAGCAAGGCATCATTTGTAACACTATAAAAAATTCTTATTAATTTTTCATTATCAATGCAACTGCCATGGCTGCTATTCCTTCTTTACGACCCACGAATCCCATTTTTTCATTGGTGGTGGCTTTAATAGAAATTTGATTATGGTTACATTTTAAAATGTTAGACATACTTTTTTGCATTTCAGGAATAAAAGGATTGATTTTGGGAGCTTCTGCAATTACTGTTGCATCAATATTACCTAAAGTGAATCCATTGTTTTGAATTAAACTCCAGGTTTTTTCTAATAATATTAAGGAAGAAATATTTTTCCATTGTGGGTCTTGATTAGAAAAATGATAGCCAATATCTCTTAAAGCAGCAGCTCCTAATAGAGCATCACATATAGCATGTAAAAGTACATCTGCATCAGAATGCCCATCTAATCCCATTTCATAGGGAATTTGAACACCACCTAAAAATAAAGGTTTATTTACTATAAAACTATGAACATCATAACCCATTCCAATTCTTATCATGATAAATCTTTTGCTAATTTTGCGGCAATTTATTGAATGTTTTTTAAATCTATACTGTTCGGTTCTGTTTTTTTTCTGTATTCCTGTTTTCTTTTAGGAAAACAAGTACAATTTATTCCGAATTTGATTTTTTATCCTACTTGGAAAACCAAAGATTTCAAAGAATTTAAAAATCTTAATGGCATTTGGAAAACTTCTTCTGACGAAATTTATCGTGTTCCATTTGTAGAGGATGAAAAAAAAGAACTGATTTTAAGGAAAGAGTTTTTTTTAAAGGAAAATCCTAAAGATACATTGTATTTATATTTTGAGGGAATTAGTTGGGAATCTGAAATTTATTTGAATGGCAAACTGCTTTCTATCTATAATCAACCTTTTTCAGAAATTTTAATTAAAATTCCCCCTCAACTTTTTAATATTCAATGGAATTGGGTAGAAGTCCATCTAAAAAAATATCCCAATCAAACCGATGAATGGTGGACACCCTCTTGGTTGGGAATTCATAAATCTGTTTTTTTACTTCAAAAAAATTACGGAAAAAAATTTGTTCAAAATGCTTATAAACAAACAGATTCCGTTTTGATATATTTTCCTTTCTCATTAGATTTTAGATATAACATTTCTGAGAAAGAACTAAGAAGAGATTTAGAATTTATTCAAAGCATGAATGTAAAAGGCATTTATATTCCTTATTATACTACTCCACAAATTAAAAAACTTTTGAATGAATATGGTATTTCTTTAATTGCAGATTATGAAAATGCAAAATATGTTGCAATTTATAAAAGCCATACAGAAACTAATGTGTATCCTTTTTGGTTTAAAGAAAATAATGAAAAAAGTAGTTTTTTGGGGAACTATGTATTTATCAATAGTACACAATTGTTTAAAATTGTATCAGAACTTTCCAAGCCTTTAATTGTATTTTGGGGTCTATTTGTACTGATATTACTATTGATTTATCGCTTTACGAGCATAGAAAATTATAAAAACTTATGGGTATTAATGCCTAGTTCTCGTCAAATGCAACTATTAACTAATGATTTTCAATTAATTAATGCAATTTCGTTAAAATATTTTGCTATAGTAAGGGTACTGATTAAATCTTTAATAATTAGTTTATTTTTGAATCAACTTCATTCTACTGATAATTTAAAATATTTAAATTTTTGGCATAAAAATAATGCAATTTATAATTTTACTAAGGAATATGGGGAATCAGTTTTTTGGAGTTTTGTATTAGTTTTTAGCATATTGTTGATAGTAAATTTTATGAAAATTATGGTTTGGCAATTTGTAGAGTGGGTTTATAATTTAAAGGATTATAGGAATAAAAATTTAATTATTGAGGTTTACGGAGAAATGCCATTTTTATTTTATTCATTTTTAGGATTAGTAGCAATGATGCTTGTGGGTGGCTATTTATGGTTAATGATTTTTATAATTTCCTATATTTTTTCTGTTATAAAAAAGCAATACTTTTTGGTTATGATGTATAATTTGATTTATAAAATACCTTTTTCTGTAATTTTTTTCTATCTTTGCGGCTTTGAATTATTACCTTGGCTACTACTCATCTAAGAATATGAAAATAAGAATAGGAACTAGAGGTTCTCAATTGGCATTATGGCAAGCAAATACAGTAAAAAATTTATTGGAAGCTCAAGGATTTGAATCGGAATTAGTTATAATTCAAACGCTTGGAGACCAACAAACCCAAAAGCCTTTACACCAATTAGAAACTCAAGGAATTTTTACAAAAGCTTTAGATGATGCTTTATTAGGAAATCAAATTGATATTGCAGTTCATAGTTGTAAAGATATTCCGGGAGAAATTCATGAAGAATTAATGATTTCTTCAGTATTAAAAAGAGAAGAGCCTCAAGATGTTTTGCTTTCCTTAAATGATAATATTCATTTAGAAAATCAATCACAAAAATTTGTAATAGGAACATCATCAGTCAGAAGAGTTGCTTTTTTAAAACATTATTTTCATCAACATACCATAAAAGATATTCGTGGTAATTTAGATACACGTATAGAGAAGTTAGAAAGTGGAGAATACGATGCACTAATTTTAGCGTATGCAGGTGTAAAAAGAATGGGATTAGAAAAATATATCAAACAAAAATTATCAAAAGAAGTTATTGTTCCTGCTGTTGGTCAAGGAGCAGTAGCTATAATGGTAAGAAAAAATGATGATTATCATTATCAGAAAACACAAAGCATTAATCATGAACAGACCTTTCATGAAATTAGTTGTGAAAGATCTTATTTAAAGACCATTCAAGGAGGTTGTCAATTACCTGTATTTGGCTTTGCTAAAATTTTTATGGATTCCATAAGATTATTGGCTGGAGTTGCTTCAGTGGATGGTAAAATAATCATTAAGCAAGAATTAACAGACACCGTAAAAAATGCACAAAAAATTGGTATCAATTTAGGAAATAAAATATTAAATGAAGGAGGAAAAGAACTTATCTATGTATCCAAAAATTAAAAATATATTAATCACTCAATCTGCACCTTCAGAGGAAAACTCACCGTATAAAAATATTGAAAAAAAATTTAAGGTTAAGGTTGAATATAAAAGTTTTATTGATATTGAAGGATTAAGCGTTTCAGAGTTTCGTAAACAAAATTTACATCCTTTAGATTTCACTGCAGTAATTTTAACGAGCAAACATGCAGTGGATAATTATTTTCGTTTGTGTAAAGAGCTAAGAGTAGAGTTGCCAGCAGATATGAAATATTTTTGTATTTCTAATACAACTGCTCAGTATTTACAGAAATATATCGTTATAAGAAAAAGAAAATTATTTGTAGGTACCAAAACTGCAGAAGATTTAATTGAATTAGTAAAAAAGCATCAGAAAGATAAATACATTTTTCCATGTAGCGACATGGCAAGAACTGAATTAACTAAATATATGCATGAAAATGGTTATTCTATAAAAGAGGCAATTGTTTATAAAACGGTTTATTCGGATTTATCTGAAATTAAAAATAAAAACTTTGATTTAATAGCCTTTTTTTCACCATCAGCAATAGAGTCATTATTTAAAAATTTCCCTGATTATCAACAAAATAATACAAGAATAGCTGTTTTTGGACCCACAACATCTCAAGCTGCTAAAGAAAGAGGATTAAAGGTGGATATTGAGGCTCCACAACCGAATTTACCCTCAATGGCAATGGCTATAGAAAGCTATTTACAGCAGTGTGAGAAATAAAAATAAAATTTTTTTTAAATTTATTTGCGTTTGAATAAAAAAAGTTCATAATTTAGCTGTCATTTTATAAATCACCGTAAAGAGTAATGAAAAAAATCGTAATACGAGTAATTATACTCTTGTCAATGATACCTAAACTGTCTTATTCACAACAAGATCCGCAGTTTAGTATGTACATGTTCAATAGACAGGTTTTAAACCCAGCATATGCAGGATCGAATCCTTTTAGCATAACTACAGCTGGAAGATCTCAATGGGTTGGGATAGATGGTCATCCAAATACTTTCACTGTTAGTGCAAGTGCCCCTGTACAACTTTTAAGAGGAGGTATTGGTGGTTACATAATGGCTGATAAAATTGGCCCACTTTCAACTGTTGCTGCTAAATTTGCGTATGCATTTAAGTTGCCTGTAGGTTCTAGTGGAGCTTCTTTACATCTAGGTTTAGAGGGTGGTCTTCTTCAAAAATCTTTAGATGGTACTAATTGGAGACCCGAAATGATGGGAGACCTTACATTATTAAATCAGAATATTTCCTTAACAAAAGGAGATTTATCTACAGGTATCTATTTTACATTACCTGATGATAAATTTTATGTTGGGGTATCAGGTGCCCATTTACTAGAACCAAAATTAGATGCCTTTACTCAAACTAAAAATTCAAGAGTAAGTAGAGGAATTGGTTTAATGACAGGTTATCGTTTTGATTTAAACGACAGAATAAGTTTAACACCTAGTTTCTATGGTAAAATGACCAAAAACCAAATGCAATTGGATTTTAATGCAAATGTAGATATTAAACCCATGGTATTCGGTGTATCCTATAGATTAAGAGATTCATTTATTGGAATCGTTGGTTTCCATGTAACGGAATCCTTGTTTACTGCGTACTCTTACGATTATACAGTTTCAGGATTAGGTGCAGGTACGAGTGGTTCTCATGAGTTAGTTTTAACGTACACGTTCCCTACTGTAGTAAAATACTATCCACCGGATTTAGGTACTCGTGATAAACGTAGATTCCGTTAATTGAATAAGTTGCAAGAAAATTTAAAGAAATTTGTAATTTGTATTTATTTGTTTCCTATATTTGTAAAAATTTTTAACAATCATAATAAGTAAATTCTTTCAGAAGATATGAGAAGAATATTAGTAGCTTTTGCGTTGATTTCCTATGTTTTATCAGGTTGCGGCATGTTCGGTGACAAAACTGGTAAAGGAGGAGAGTTAACAGGTGTAACCAATCGCCCTAAATGGGATCAGCCTAATCCATATGGTATGGTTTTGATTCCACCAGGAAGTTTTCACATGGGTCAAAATGATCAAGATGTGAATAGTTCTCAAATAGCCCATAATAGACAAGTAACCATTAGTGCTTTCTATATGGATGATACGGAAATTTCAAACAACGAATACAGACAATTCGTTGACTACATGTTGACAGGTCAAGCTGCATCTGAAAATGTAAATGACCCTGCTGGAAATGGTTTAACTGTTGAAGATTCTATGATCAAGTTCCTTAAACAGTATTATGATTATACTGTTTCTGCCCAAGATCTTCAAAAATTGATTTATCCTGATACGTTAGTATGGATTAGAGATTTTACGTATTCTTACAATGAACCTTTAACGGAAAATTATTATTGGCACCCAGCTTTTGATAATTATCCTGTTGTTGGTGTCAATTGGTATGGTGCTCAGGCGTTTTGTATTTGGAGAACTATCCGTTATAATAATTATAGAGATTCTCAAAAAAGACCAAAACTTCCAAGATTTAGACTTCCAACAGAAGCTGAATGGGAATACGCTGCAAGAGGTGGTTTTGAACATAAGATCTATCCATGGGAAGGTCCATATATCAGAAATACAAAAGGTTGTTTCTTAGCAAACTTTAAACCAGGTAGAGGTGATTATATCGCTGATAATTTTGAATATACATGTCCAATTAAATCATATTGGCCAAATGATTATGGTTTATATTGCATGCCTGGTAATGTAGCTGAATGGTGTGAAGACGATTTTGAAGAAACAGGTTATTCATATGCACATGACTTAAACCCTATCTACAGAGATCCTAAACATTTAGAAAGAAGAAGAGTAATTAGAGGTGGTTCTTGGAAAGACGTTGCTTATTTCCTTTCTGTTGGTACAAGAACTTATGAATATGCAGATACTACTAAATCTTTTATTGGATTTAGATGTGTAGTAACATTATTAGGTAGATCTGGTGCTGCAAAACTTTAAAAATATTATTAACTAAATTAAAATTTAAAATTAGAATATCATATGTCAATATTAGTTGAAAAAAAGAAATCATCTTCGTTTTTCTATTCAGATGGATTTAGAAGAGGTACTGCATTACTTTATGGTTTAGGTGCTTCTATAGTAATTTTAGGTGCATTATTTAAGATTTTGCACTGGCCTTTTGCAAATGAAATGCTTATCGTTGGAATGGGTACAGAGGCTTTAATTTTCTTTGTATCTGCTTTTGAGCCTATTCCTGATTTAGATGTACATTACGAGTGGGAAAAAGTTTATCCTCAATTAGCTAGTGAAGAAGCTGGTCATGATGATGTTAATCTTGAAAATCAAGTAGTAAAGGTTACTCCAATTAATGCTCAACCAGCCGAAAACTTAAATAAAAGTATGGAAGCTATTAATAAAGCGTTTACTCCTGATTTATTTGAATCATTATCATTATCTATAAAAGGTTTAAGTTCTAATGTTTCAAATTTAAGTGAAATCGCTGATGTTGCTAAATCATCAAAAGATTACTCTGATAGATTAAAAGCAGCTTCTGAAAAAATTGATGAAATGAATAAGAGTTATTCTATAACTTTAGATGCTGTATCAACCTTCAGTAATTCTATTAATGATGTTAAGGCGTATCAAGATCAAGTTAAGTCATTAACCCAAAATTTATCTAGCTTAAATTCTGTTTATGAAGCAGAATTTAAAGATGCATCAGCGCATTCTAAGAGTATTAAAGAATACTATGGTAACTTAACAGCAGTTATGAATAACATAGTAGATACTTCAAAAGAAGCTGAGGCATTAAAACAAGAGGTTTCTTCCTTAACACAAAATATGTCTAGATTAAACAGAATTTATGGTAGTATGCTAACTGCTATGGCTTCTGCTTCTAAAGATAATTAATTTTTTAATATTAAACCTATTATAATAGTATAGAAAATGGCAAGTGGTAAGGCAAGTCCCAGGCAGAAAATGATTAACATGATGTACTTGGTTCTTACTGCCTTGTTAGCCCTTCAAGTAAGTTCAGAAATTCTCCATAGTTTTGAAACTATTGGAGCTTCTTTGAAAACATCTGCTGCAAAGATTTTAGTTAAAAATCAAGATCATGCAGAAGATATTAAGAAACTTATTGAGGATGAAATTAAACAAGGTAATAGAAAGAATGAGAAGTATATCTCAGAATCTGAAATGATTGCCCAAAAAGCAAATGAACAAATTGCATACATAGACGCATTAATTGATAGTATGTATGTAATTGGTGAAAAAGATCCTGAAACCGGTAAGATTAAGAATTTAAATGAAACAGAAAAAAATTACCGTTTTTGGATGATTGGAAAAGGAGGTGGTGAAACTGCTAATGCAGGTCGTGGTGGTGGAAAAGCTAAAGAATTAAGAGATAATCTTAATACTTATATTGATTGGGCTAATGAATGGTTATCCAAAAATAAATCTAAGTTAAAACTTCAATATATTGCTTTAGATCCAAAGGATGACCCTACAATTGACAAAAAGAATCCTAAGAATAGAGAGTTAATTGCAAAACCTTGGGAGTACACAATTTTTCATGGTGCACCTGTTATTGCAAATGTTGCAATATTAGAAATGCTTAAAAATGATGTTCTAAATGTACAAACTGATTTGTTAGGTCATTTAGAAACTATGGTAGGTCAGGTACCATTTAAAATTGACTCTTTAGTTCTTAAAGATGCACCTTCAGCAAATGCTGTTTTAGCGGGTACAAATTTTGAGTCTGAAGTATATGTAACTGTTATGTCTAAGGATATTAAGCCACAGTTTTCAGGACCTGGCTTAAAAACAAATCCTGGAGGTACTGCTACAATTAAAATGATTGCTAATGCTTCTGTTATACCTCCAAATGCATCAGAAGGTTTTCAATCTTATTCAGTAACTGCTAAGGTTCCTAAAGCTGATGGTTCATTCCAAAACATGACTTTAAATAAGAAATTTAAAGTATTAAAACCATCTTTCTCTATTAAATCTGATCAAGGTTTAAGTTTATATAGAGAATGTTGCACAGATATTGAAGTAGACCCTGGTTGCGGTGCTAATTTTGACGTCATTTTAGGTTTAAATCCTGGAAAAGTAAATCCTAAACCTGGATCTAAATATAAATTTACTTTAGTTCCATCTGGAGATAAAGCTATAGTTTCAGTTTCTGCTAAATTAAGTGGGCAAACCATTAAACTAGGTGATCAATCATTTGTTGTGAAATCTCCACCTGATCCTAATATAGTTATTGTTGCTGGTAATAAAAGATGGGACGGTGTAACACCTGTTTCTTTTAGATCACCATTTGAAATAGCTGTAGATCCTGACAAAGAGTTTGAAAAATCACACCCAAAAGATTGTAGATATAAGTTAGTAAACATTAAAGTTTCGAAACAATCCTTAGCTGGGGGCGTTGAAGAAGTTACTACTATACCTGCTTCTGATGTTGGTGCAAAAGCTAAAGTTACTGTTAATTTGGGTAATTACATGAAATCTCCTCCACAATCTGGTGTAATTTTCATAGATATTGAAGGAATTAAACGTGTAACCTGTGCAAATACTGAAGTAGCTGTGTTAGAAGGTCAAAAATATAGACAAGAAAGAATTAAACGTGTAACAGTTAAATAAATTGAATTAGATTAATATGAAAAAAATACTTTTTTTAATAGTTGTTTTTTTAGGTCTTAATGAGTTATATGCTCAATTTCCACCTAGGGTTGAAGATCATTTTTGGAGAAAGAAAGTTCTAGAGAGAATTGATCTTGAGGAAAAATTAAATGCTCCCCTTGTTGCTTCAGAATCCAAAATATATACCAAAGGTAAATATGGAGAAACGGATGGAATAGTTCGTGCACTCATTAATGGTTACAAAGATGGAAAATATATAGGTTATAAATATGGAAGCTTACAGACTCCTGTTACCTATAAAGATTTTGAAAATATAATGAAAGGTCAGTCATCTAGCAGCACCACTGGTGGTGTCGGCGGTGATGAAGAAGAAGAAGAATTTGAAGATGAAGGTGGTGATGAGATGGAAGAAGGTGGTGCTGAACAGGCAACTACTGATGGTGAAGGTAAAGATGATACCATGAATGGTGGAAAAGGAAAAGCTGCTGAAAATTCAGATCTTCTTCGTTACGAAAAATTTATAGCTATAATTGAAGATCGTATCTTCGATAAAAACAAATCTGATATGTATTATGACATTCAGTACATTTGTTTGATTGATTATGATGAGCAGTTAGGACGTTATGAAACTCAAGTTTGTTTTTCTTATAAAGATGTAATGGATATCCTTGATGATACTCAATACAAAAATAGAAATAATGATGCCGAATATCGTTCTATGAGAGAGGTTATAGAATTAAGATTGTTTAAATCTGTACTAACAGAGCTATCTGGTGAAGAGTTAGATTTAAAATTAGCTGAAAAGCGTAATAACCAAATGGTAGAATACGAACACTATCTTTGGGAATTCTAAAAAATACTTATTAATTTTACCCCCGCATTTTGCGGGGTTTTTTTATGTCTAAAATTGTTTCTCTTGATTTATTTATTTCTTCTACTTTGAATTATTTACGTTTTTTTAATAAGAAAATTGTTTTTACTAACGGTTGTTTTGATATTGTCCATAATGGACATCTTGACTATTTAAAGAAGGCTTCTTTTATGGGTGATGTTTTAGTTATTGGTTTAAATTCAGATTCATCTATTGCTAAGTTAAAAGGTAATACCAGACCTATTAATTCTTTAATTAATCGAGCTGTTTTTTTATCTTATTTTACTTTCATAGATTATATTATCCCATTTGATGATGATACTCCTATTAATTTAATACAGGCTATCAATCCCAATGTTTTAGTTAAGGGTTCTGATTACACTATTGACAACATTGTTGGAGCGGATTATGTTATTTCGAAGGGTGGGCATGTAGTAACAATTGATTTTCTTGAGGGCTTTTCAACATCATCTATAATTAATAAAATTAAGTCTTGAAAAGTTTATTAGTTTCCATTAAAACTGAGTCTTGGTCTATTGCTTGGCCAGTTATTTTAGCATCATTTTCAAATAATTTAATTGGTTTAACCGATACTGCTTTTCTTTCTAGGATAAGTAATGAAGCTTTAGGAGGAGGAGGATTAGCTGTTTTATGGCTTTATGTTATTATTTCTATTGCTATGGGTTGGGGCACTGCTATTCAAATTATTGTTGCCAGAGCTATTGGTCAAAAGGATTTATATTTTGCTTATAAACGGTTTACTCTTTTGCTTCTCCCAACTTTTTTTCTATGTTTTTTTCAATATATTTTACTTTTTTTATCACCGTTTATTCTTCGTACTTACTTTGATAATCCATTAATCTTTTCTGAATTTAATCAATATTTGTCAATTAGAAGTATTGATGCTTTTGCTATGACTTTTTATTTTGTTTTTCGGGGTTTTTATAATGGAATTTCTAATAATAGAATAATTGGTTACACAGCTTTTTTATTGTTTTTTATTAATTTTATTTTGAATTATGTATTGGCTTTTGGTATTGGTCCTATACCCGCTTTAGGTTCAAGAGGTATTGCTATTGCTTCAGTTTTAAGTCAAATGATTGTTTTATTAATTTTTATATTAAATTTTGTATATGTATTAAAATTACAGATTAGATTTCCTTTTTCAATTCAAAATTTTACTATTTATTTTGAAACATTAAAGACTTCTTTACCTATTAGTTTTCAGAATTTTATGGGTATTGGTTCTTTTTTTATATTTATTAAAATTACTGAATTCCTTGGTACACATTATTTATCTATTTCTGAAATAACTAAAAATATTTATATTTTTTTGATGATACCTACTTGGGGATTTGGTACTGCTGCTAGTACTATTATTAGTAGAACCATTGGTGAAGGAAATAGTAGACTGGTAATTCCAATTATTAAAGTGATTAGCTTACAAAATTTTAGACTGGGTTTATTACCTATTTTATTGCTTTTAATTTACCCACAATTTTTTTATTATTTATTAACAAACGATGTCCAAGTTATTGAGGATTCTGTTTTAATTGCAAGAATTGTTGCAGTTGCTCTTTTGATATATAGCTTTGCTTGGATTTGGGTTAGTGCTGTAATTGGTACTAGTGCTACTGTAATTGCTTTTTTTATTGAACTAATTGCTTTGATAGTTTATTTGTCTTATATTCTTCTTTGTTATCACTTTACTAAGAATTTGTATTTAATTTGGCTTTGTGAAATTATTTATATGATCATAATGGTTTCTTTAAGCTATGTTTACATAAAAAGTAATCGATGGCAAAAAATTACTTTAGATTTGAATAAAAATACTGAATCATGACGAATCAACAAATTGCTGATATTTTATCTTTAACTGCTAAATTGTTAGAATTACATGGTGAAAATCCTTTTGTAGTTAAAGCATATCAAAATTCTGTTTTTGAATTAGAAAAATTCCCCAATGAAGTTAGTGTTTTGTTAGCAGAATCTAAACCTTTTGAGTTACCATTTTCTAAAAAAACTATAGATAAGTTTAAGGAAATTATTCTAACTGGTACATTAAAGACTCTTGAGGAATTGCTTCTTAAAACTCCTACAGGTGTCATAGAAATGTTTCATATTCAAGGTTTAGGTCCTAAAAAGATTCAAACTATTTGGTTGCAATTGGGAATTGATAATCTTGGAGATCTTCTTCATGCTTGCTATGAAAATAGATTAAAAGATGTCAAAGGATTTGGACAGAAGACCCAAGATTCTATAAAAAAATCTATTGAGTTTTACCTTCTTTCTAAAGGTAAACTTCATATTCATAAAGGTTTTCAACTTTCTGAGTGGTTAAAATCTCAGTTTCCTTTTAACATTTATGAGACAGGTGCTTTGCTTACTTGGGATAATTATTTTGAGAGTTTAGAGTATGTTTCTAATAACTCCATTCAGGAGGTTAAGTCTGTTTTGTCTAATTTGAATTTTCTTATATCCAATGAGTCTAATAATTTTTTAGTTGCAAAGAATTCTGAAAATGTGATTGTAAAATTCTTTTTTTGTGAAAATTTGGATTTATGGAGTAATATTTTTAAGTATTCAAGTAATGATTTTCATAATGAAAGTATTAATTTTCAAATGAATAATCATTATGATAGTTTAGATTCTATTTATAAAGATTTTCCATTTATTATTTTACCTCAGCATCGTTATCATCCCGATTGTTTTAATTTGTATAAGAATTCAAAAAGTAAATTTATACACAATGATGATATAAAAGGTTTAGTGCATTGTCATTCTACCTATTCTGATGGTAAAAATTCGTTATTAGAATTATCAAATGCTTGTATTCAACGAGGTTTTGAATATATGTTGATTTCGGATCATTCTCAATCTGCTTTTTATGCAAACGGACTGAGCCCTGCACGTTTAGAAGTTCAATGGAATGAAATTGACAAGTTGAATAACCAATTTAATAACTTTAAGATTTTTAAAGGTATTGAATCCGATATTTTGACTGATGGCTCTTTGGATTATGAAGAGAGTATTTTAAAACAATTTGATTTAGTGATAGCGAGTATTCATTCTAATTTTAAAATGGATATTCAGCAATCTACCAACCGATTAATTAAAGCGATTGAAAATCCCTATACACGTATTTTAGGTCATGTTTCTGGAAGGTTACTGTTAATTCGTGAAGGTTATCCTGTAGATTACAATAAAATTATGGATGCTTGTGCTCAGAATAATGTTGCAATTGAAATCAATGCTAATCCTTATCGTTTAGATTTGGATTGGACTTGGCTACGTGAAGCTGTAGATAGGGGAGTCCAGATTTTTATTAATCCTGATGCTCATTCTTTAGAAGGTATAGATGATATTCGTTGGGGAGTAATGATGGCAAATAAAGCTTTTTTAACGGTTGAAAACGTAATGAATTGCAAACCTCTTGATAGTTTTGAACAATGGATTCACTAAAAACTTCTTACTATTGTTATAAATCCATTCAAAATTACGATTTTATACAAACTTATTCTTAAAAATATATAAATTTGTTATCATTCTTCTGAAATTGTTGTATTTTTGCCAATTATAATTTTTTTATGTTGCAAAAAATTGTTTTAACAATTGGTCTTTTCTTTATCAATTTTTTGATTTACGGACAGCATAATCACCCGTGCCAAAACGGCGCAATGAATCATTGTAGCCATAATCAAATTCAAAGAGTTCAAAAAACACAAGCGAATCAATTAGCATCGTCTGCTCATGTAGTCAGAATGAATCAATATGATGTAAAATTTTATTTTTTGAATGTGAATTTGGAAAGAACCTCTACCTATATTTCTGGTAAAGTAACTATAAAATCACAAGTAAAAATATCTCAATTGGATACATTTAGCTTTCAATTGCATCAAAATTTGACCATTGATTCTGTTAAAGTTAATGGGCAAATTTGTACGGTTACTAGAACTCAAGGGGAAGCTAACGCTAAATTATCTGCTTCTTTAACTCAAAATTCTATTTTTGATGCTGAAATTTGGTATAAAGGTACACCTCCTACGGGGCAAAATGCAGGATTATCCAATGGAACTTCTCAATCTTGGGGAAACAGAATCACTTGGTCTCTAAGCCAACCTTACGGTGCTTATGAATGGTTTCCTTGTAAACAAGTTTTATCTGATAAAGCAGATTCCGTTTGGGTTTGGGTAACAACAGATACCTCTAATAAAGTAGGCTCAAACGGTTTACTTCAAAGAGTTACTCCTATTTCTCCTACTAAACATCGCTACGAGTGGCGTTCTACTTATCCAATTGACTACTATTTAATTTCCGTTGCAGTAGGGCAGTATGTTGAATATAACATTTATGCAAAGCCTACGAATTATCCTGATTCTATTTTGATTCAAAATTATATTTACAACAATCCCAATACGCTTCCTTATTTTAAAGATGAAATTGATAAAACCAAAAATTTAGTAGAACTTTACTCAGATTTGTATGGATTATATCCATTTCATCAAGAAAAATATGGGCATTCTATGGCTCCTTTTAGTGGTGGTATGGAACATCAAACCATGACTACTCAAGGCTTCTTTAATTTTACTTTAACTGCTCATGAATTAGGGCATCAATGGTTTGGGGATTTGGTTACTTGCGACAATTGGTCTGATATTTGGGTAAACGAAGGTTTTGCTTCTTATTCTGAATATTTGGCTTTACAATATTTACCCTCCTTAGGTTCTGAAACAGCCGCTAACTGGATGGATGATGTTCATAGCAATGTAATGAGTTCTCCCGGTGGTTCTGTTTTTGTCCCTGATACTTCTAATATTAGTAGGATTTTTAGCAGTCGTTTAACTTATGACAAAGGTGCTGCCATTATTCATACTTTACGCTTTGTGATTAACAACGATAGTTTATTTTTCTTAGGGTTTAAAAACTATTTACAACAGAATGGTTTTAGCACCGCAACTGCTCAAAATTTTAAATCTGTAATGGAAAATGTATCTAATTTAAACTTAAATCAATTCTTTGACCAATGGTATTACGGTGAAGGTTACCCTAATTTTGAAGTACGTTGGTTTCAAGTTGGAAATCAATTGATTATGAACGTAACTCAAACAACCTCTTCTATGGTAACTCCTCTTTACATCACACCCATTGAATACAGAATTCGACGTCAAAGTATTGGTGACACCATTGTAAGAGTTAATCATACACAACAAATTGAAAATTATGTATTTACATTGAATGGTACTGTTTCGGGAATTAATGTGGACCCCAATAATTGGATAATCAATCAAGCTACCGTTACAAAAGACCAAACTCTTTCTAATAGTCCTTTATTAGAGCAATTAAATTTTGTGTTATACCCTAATCCCGGTTCAGAAACTTTACATATTCAATCTTCCCATGCGGAAATCACGAAAATAAAAGTCTATGATATATTAGGGAAGTTGATTTATGAAGATGAAATGAATCAGTCTTTCAAAGAAATTTCTATTACCCATTGGCAAACAGGGACTTATATAATTGAATTAGAAAATTCCAAAGGAAAAGCGGTAAAAAAATATCAAAAGATTTAGATTTGGGCGTGCCCCTCACTACGTTCGGGTCGGGCTGCTTCGGGCTACGCTTTCGCTTCGGCAATCCTTTGGCTGCTTAAATTTCGCAGCCAAAGGCAGTGCTTAACCCTTCGCATCCCTCACGCATATTTCGCAAACAAAGCTTGCCAATGTTTTTCTACTATTATCCAAAAAAATAATAATTTTTTTAATTTTTTCCAATTTTCTTCTTAACTTTGCATGAATAACTAATTGAATCATGAAATTTAGTCTTATCACCTTGCTCTGCGTATCTTGGCATATCCATTTATATGCTCAGATTTCTTATAATTTAGAAGTAGATCAAAGCGTGATAGGCAATGAATTAGTTCTTGATTTTATGGTTGAAAGACCTGCAGGTTCTACTCCTTTTGCTTTTGGTTCTTCTAATTTTAGCGTTTTTGTAAATGCCGCCGCATTAAACATTCCCGGAATGTATAAAGACCCTACTTTCGATGGTCCTTGGGATATTAATACTAATCCTACCAATTATTTTGACCTTTCGGTGGGGCATAATAACTCAAACTATGTCAATATGAATATCAACTATATTTTGGGTTCTCCGGGCTCAGGGACTGTTGTTCCTGTTGGAAGAACAAGAATTGGAAGAATTCACATTCCTATTACAGACCCTACCCAATGTAATTCTATTACTTGGCGAATTGCCCCTTTAGCCATTAAACAACATGACGGTTCTAGCATTAAACAGTTCGCAAATTTCATTAATTCAACTTTCTGTTTGCCTTTATGCTCTAATCCTCCTATATTTAGCCAAGCAACTTCCAGTATTTGTAATGGACAGTCCTATGTATTTGCTACTCAAAATGCTTCTACTTGTTCTTTAATAGTTGCCAATGGGACAGCAAATGTTCAAATTACTAGTTTGGATAGTGCTAGCTGTTTATTACAATTTTCAGGAGAAGGAGACGTAACTTTACGTTTTACGAGTGCCAATGGTTGTTCAAAAGACACTATCGTTCAAGTTCATCCTAATCCACAAATTGTAAGTATAAATAATTTATGCTCTGGCGATACCGTTCAGTTTACAGGAAATTCTAATGATTTGAACTGGTTTATCTTGGGCTATGATACTACATTAAGTTTTTCTGATACTATGTTAATGGGGAATTCTCATTTTACTACTTTGATAAATGGTTATGGTTCCTTTACTTTAGCCATAGAGAACACAACTACTGATTGTATTTATGACACTTTAATCACAATACGAAAAATAGAAATTACTCAAGCTCAGCCAATTATATTATGCTATGGTGATACTTTTACTGTAAGTTTAAATCATCAGACACCTATTAATCAATGGATTATTCCTAATGGCTTAGCTTTAATAAGTGGCGGTTCTATTACGGATAGCTTTGCAGTTGTCATTGCTGGAATGCATGGAAGTCATATTCTTCAAGTATCAGGCTTAGATGAAAACACTTGTACATTTAGTTGGGATTATATGGTTACAGTGGATACACTGGTTACGGATTTGTCTATCCAATTAACCTTAGATTCTGTTGGTAATTCTATTTTGGTAGCGAATCATGAGCCTGTGTACTGGTATTTTAATGATACCTTATTAAGTTCTCATGATGATACTTTATGGATTAGCCAACCTGGAAATTATTATGCAGTATTTATAAACAGTTGCGGAGTAGATACTTCTAATGTTTATACATTTACACCTACTTCTAAATTACAGTGGTCAGAGCATAGCTTTATCCTTTATCCTAATCCGAATCAAGGAAGTTTTTATGTTCATGTAACCCAAGAAGGAGAACATAAAGTTCGTATTTATGATGGAATTGGTAAACTAGTTTATCAAAATATTCATCAAGGTAAATCCTTCTATATTCAATTAGAGAATATTACCGAAGGCGTTTACACTTTAGAAATTGATGGAAAAGGTATTCATAGATGGATTTATAAAAGATAGTTCATGGCTGAAATACAATCACAAAAATTTGTACAAGATATCAAACAGTTTAATTGCCCCAATTGTGGTAATCAATTAAAACTTATCAATAAAAAAACTAAATATGTAGGCTGTAATTATTGTGGTACAGTATCTGACCCCAATTCAGAGGTTTCTAAAATTATTATGAAACTCAACAGTCCTTCAAAGTATCCTCCTTTTTCTTTTTTGAGGTTAGGTATGAAAGCCGTTATCAATGGTTTTGAATACAAAATTATTGGTAGAACTCGATGGCAAACCACTCACATGGAATACTGGAAAGAATCTTATTATGAAGGGTATGGAACAGAAAAATGGGTTTATGATGAATGGCTTTTGATGGGAGAACGTTTTGATTATTTTTATATCGTTGAAGACGCTGAAGGTTTTTATATTTCTAAAAATATCATTCCTAAGAATCCTAATTTACCAACCAATAGCCCCAGATTATCTATGGGTATTGATCCCAATCCTACTAAATTACAACCTTTAAGCGAAGTAGGTTCCGCAAAAGTCCTTTTTTTTGAAGGAGAAACTACATACCAAATTAAGCCAGGTGATACTATACATTATGCTTCTTATGAAAAAAATAAAATATCCTATGTAATAGAATGGCGTACTAATGAGAATGCAGAAGGTCAATATGATGTCAATGAAGTTGAGTTTTTTGAAGAAGAAAAAGTATCAATTAATGAACTCAAAAAATGGTTTTCCAAAGATGATGAAGCTATTAATAACATTTTTTTACTCTTTGACCGTTATCTTTGGACAAAAAGAACTTTGGGTTGGGCTTCTGTTATTTGTTTAATTTTAGCTATTGTTGATTATCAACCCTATGTTCTGAACGTAGAAGTCTCTCAAAAAAGAGAACTTATTAATAAAAAACAAGAAAGTACAAAAGTCTATGAAACATTAACTTTTGACAGTGTTTATGTTCAGGAAGAAAATGGTGAAAAAAACTATCCACTAACTGAAGATTTACTCAACAAAGACGTTGAATATTCAGAGTTGAATGACCCCCAATTAGAGTTTGCTATTTTAAGTAAAGATACTTTAGTTTTAAATGAATATAATGTAATCTATTCCACTTATAAAGCAGAACTTGCAAAGTATCCTATTACTATTAAGGCAAATAGCAATTATTATTTTAATTTCAATCCTAATTTAATGCAAATCTTAATAACTGATAAGAATAATGTTGTTTTAGATGAAATTACAGATAATGGCTGGAAAAAATGGTCTGAAAGTATTGAAGGATTCGTAGTATCCAAACCTATCTATTACAATTTTATTGATAATGATTCTAGTAGAATTACGGGAACTTTATCTATTCAAAAAGAGCTTTATAATTCTTTTGGTATGCTAATAGCTTCTTTTGTATTTGCAAGTTTATGGATTTTATATTTACCTATTTCAGAGTGGGTTTTTCAATTTAAATCAGACAAAAAATGAAAAAATTAGGATTTTTTATTTTATTCGCTGGAATTCTTTTGATTATTTTTATTATTCATTTTGCAATTTCTAGTGGTGTACCCGATAGAAGTTTTAGAAAAGGCACAGTTTTAAGTTCAACAAATATCATTAATGACACAACTAAGGTTCTTCTTTCTGATTTTAGAAAAACCAATTATGAAATTAAACCTAAACCTATTTATACTTATGATGAAGATGGTGAGTTAGAAGTTGAATATACAGAATACGATAGAAGTTATTATGGTGGTGGCTACGAAGGGGGTAGCTATTCTGGTGGAAAATAATAGTTTATTTTTTAACTATTCTTGGGTTTTTATTCATAGATTCTACCTTTCCACTCAATTTTCTTGGCTAACCAAAAATACCAAGGCAAAAGAATTGTAATCATTAAAAAGTAAATTTGAAAGGGAATAAAATATTTCAATAAACTTTGTTTTTTTAGTTGCATACAGGCTGTCCAGAGCCATACAAAATCTGTTAGCCATTTAGTTGCCCATAATATCAAAGAAATTTGTAACGGAAAAATAAAGAAACTTAAAAATAAAGAAGGGTAAATCAATACATGATGAATAAAAATTAGAATTGCATACCAAGGTCCTTTCTTGGCACCTTCATACCATCGTTTCCTTTGATGTAGAAAAGTTTTTAGATCTTTAACAGGTTCTGAAATATTCAAAACTTCTGGTAAATGAACCCATTCAAACCTACCATGGTTCTTTATAATCATTTTTTCAAATAGTATATAATCTTCAGTTAAAGAGAAATTCAAACTTTCATAACCACCCATTTTTAAATATTGAGATTTTTTGAATCCCATATTATTCCCCACAGCAGTTATTGGTAAGCCCCAATCACTAAAAGGTTTTATTACACTAATACTAAATAACCAATCTAAGCCTTGTAATTGATGAAAAAGTTGATTCCCTTGAACAATAGTTGGTGCAGAGACCATATCTTGTTTTTCTAAATGAGCCAATAAGGTTCTGACCCACGAATTGGGTAATGAAATATCTGCATCGGTTATGAGGATATTTTCATGGCTTGCTAAAGGAATTAACTGAGCTAAAACATTTTGTTTACCTTTTAAATTGGGTAATCTTTTTTCAATGTTGATAACTTTTATCCATGAATATTTCTCAGCCCATTCTTTTAAAATTTGTAAACTTTGATCTTCGGATTGGTCATTACCAATGATAACTTCCATTAGATTTTTAGGGTAATCCTGAAGAAGCAAAGAATTAAGAATATTGGGTAAATTTTTTTCTTCGTTACGAACTGCAATTATAATTGAAACAGGCAATAGGGTAGAGCTGTTTTTAATTTTTGAACGTTTAAACCAAAAATGTAAACAATAAACAAAATGAGCGGTTACATATAAGCTGATTACAATTAAAACGAAATATACCCACATTATGTTTAGTCAACGGTAGAAGTTTCTTCCTCAAAAACTTCAAAAATAGCTTCAACAGCGTAATGATCAGATAAATCATCATTATCATCAGACCATTTACCTTTAAAAATCTTTACAAAGCTATGTTTTATTTTTAAGAAGGATTGATTAGCACGATAAAGGATGTAATCTATAGTTGCTTCATCTTTAGGATTAGAGTTAAACTTATTGTTGGTGGAAAAGGTTTTAAATTCTTTAGAATTTGCGGCATCTTTAGCATCTAAAAGAGTTAGCATTCTTACATACCTTTGTGGAATATGGCAATCGGTATTCAAATCTCCAACAATAAATTGTGGAACTTGAGTTTTATGATGTTTTTGAAGTAAATCCGTATAAATAGAGCACATTTGTCTATCTCTAATTTTTTGGCATTCATTACTTTGCATGGATTGTAAGTGAGTACCAACAACTTGAAAAGTTTGAGTACTTTTTTGAATTTCCACAAAAACAGCACCTTTTTGAGATAAACAATCTGCTCCTTTGCATCCTTCATCAAATTTGATAATGTCAGTATTTACAATAGGGTGCTTAGAAAAAATCATTACGCCTCCATCTTGCCCAAAAATACCAAAATCTTTACCCGGAGGTCCTGCAAAATAAGGATACTCTGCTGTTAAAGACTTGATAAGTCTTTTTTTGATGTCTTCTCTAAAAACTTCTTGTAATACTAAAACATCATAATGATTTTCTTTAAGGTGTTTTTCAATATGATTTACTCTTCCCCATTGCCCTTTGTTCACAACAGGAAGCATAAATATATTCCAACACAAAATTCTAATTTCTGTCCCTGATTTTCTAACGACAGTTTCTGTTTGTGCTAAACCCTTTTGATGAATTAACATCAATGAAATGAGCAAAAAAGTCAAAACCTTTTTCATATAAGTAGAAGTGCTTATTTTTGCAAATATATGCAATAATTACAGAATTGATACTGAATAAATGGTTAAAAAATCAAAAAATAAATTTGATACCAAAAACTAATACATCATCGGTTTGGGGTTCATTTCCTTTCCAATCTTCAAAGGTTTTTCTTAAAAGATTTTCAATATCATGAATTTTTTTATGTTGGTTTTTTAATAACAACTCACGCAAACGAGGCGAAGTAAACTTCCTATTTTGATTACCACCGAATTGGTCGGTATAACCATCAGTAAATAGATAAATAGCATCACCATTTTCAATGTTTAAAATATGATGTTCATATTTTCTATCTTCTTGAATAGTTGTACCCCCAACACCTAATTTATCTCCTTTAATTTCATGTAAATCATATTGATGCCACCAAAGTAAAGGGCGCCCAGCTCCAGCAAATTCAACTACTTTTTTGGAAAAGTCAATTCTTATAATGGCTACGTCCATTCCATCTTTTGAACCCGATTCAGCTTGTTTTAATCTTCTAAAAATTTCATGGTGAAGTTGTTCCAATATAGTAGAAGTGGTTCTTATTTCTTTTTGGTTTACTAACTCATTCAAAATGTTATGACCAATCAAAGACATAAATGCACCAGGAACCCCATGCCCTGTACAATCTGCAATTGCTATAAAATATTGATTTCCTACTTTTTGAAACCAATAAAAATCTCCAGAAACAATATCTCTTGGCTGATAAAACAGAAAGAAATTTTCAAGTTCTTTCTGCAATTCTGAAGTTTCTGGCAAAAAGGCTTCTTGTATTCTTTTTGCGTAATTGATACTTTCTGTTAAATCATGATTTATTTCTTCAATTTCTTTTTTCTGAAATAAAACTTCTTCATTAATTTTTTCTAAAATTTGATTTTGTTGAAGGATTTTTTTCTCAGCAATTTTTTGTTCTGTGATATCATGTGCTAATGCTAAAACAGTTTCAATTTCATTTTCAATATTGATTTCTGGAATAATATCCACTTTTAAAATTCTATCCCCCATAATACTAGGAATAGTTAATTCAGTTTTTAGTGTTTTAGGGTTTCTGATTACCTCACGAATCATGGTATCCCAGAAAATGACAATATCATGAGAAAAATCTACATCATGAATAGAGTTTTTAATATAAAAATCAGGTTTTTGACCAGTGTAATTTTCAATGACAGGATTGATATAAGCGATTTTTAAATTTTTTTCAAAACGGATAATTAAGTCAGTGGAATTTTCTGATAAGGATTGGAATTGTTGTCTTCTTCTAGCATTATCTTCAGCTTTTAATCGGTCAGTAATATCTTGTATATTCAGTAAATAACCATTAATGGAATGGTCTTCAATTAAATTTTTTACTTTCACTTCCAAGAAAATATTTTGTTGATTTTTAAGTTTCATTTTGATTTGTAGCGTTCTTTCACTCTCATTACCTGAGACAAAAAGCATACTAAAAGTATTTTTTAAGTTTTCTATATCTTCTGGAATGATGAATTTATAAAAACCAAAACCTAAAAGTTCGTTAGGATAATAACCTAAAATGCCTAAAGATGAAGGGCTTATATATTTTAAACAATAGTCTTCATCAAAAATGGCAATAACTTCTGAAGAATTTTGAAGTATAGTTTGTAGTTTTTTTTCGCTTAAAAGAAGTTCTTTTGCGGTTTGGTCTAAAGCAAGCATTTGCTTTTCTAATTTCTGGTTAACCTGTTTTACTTCAAACTGGTTTTTTTCTAATTCTAAGGCGTATTGCTGTAATTCATCAGATTTTAATTTTAATTTTTCAGTGAGTTCTTCTGCTTGTTCTAATAGTTGAAGAGTTTTTTTGTTGTTATAAATATTACTGATTACAGAAGCAAAATTAGAAGAGATAATTTTAATAAATTCTTGTTCTTCAGGGTATAAAAGTTTTAAGGAAGCTATTTCTAAGACACCGTAAAGATTATCATTAGAAACCAAAGGAACTATCATCAAACAAGCTGGTTTAATAGAGGATTCCCCAATGTTCATATTGATATAATTATCAGGAACATTAGTGATATAAATGGTTTCCAAAGAAATAGCTACTTGCCCAACTAAGCCTTCACCAAAGAAAAAAGTATTGTGAAAAGCAGGAGATGCATTTTGTGCGTAGGTAGAAGATAAAACTAATTTGGGAAATTTAGATTCAGCATCTACTATAAACAAAGCTGCTTGTTGTGTTTTTACATATCTACATAATTGAATGATAAATTCATCGGATAAGGATTCTAAGGTATGGGATTTTCTTAACAGCTCAGAAAATAATAAGTGCCCTTTTAAAGCCCAATTTTTTAACTCATTTTGGTTTTCAAAATATTGAATTTTTTCTTTAAGTTCAAATAAACTCTTAAAAAATCTATCATCGGTTTGTGAATTCAATGCTGGTAAACTTTTTTGATAAACTATAGAATCAGAAAAATTTTGAATTTTTTGAAAGCGGTCTGAAATTAGAGATAAATTTTGAGCAATAGAACTTAAAATGTTGTCTTGATCAATTTGTAATTTAGGGGGAGTTTCTCCATCAGCTAATTGCTTTGTATAATTATGAATTTCTACAATAGGTTTTAGAACCGTTCTGACTAAATAGGAACTCATTACCAAAATAATCAAACCTAAAACTATAACTCCTGAAGCTAAATAAATATTAAAAAAGAAAGTTTCATTGAGGTAATTATCAAATTTAGATTTTAAAATTTTGTTTCTGGAAGAAGCCAACTTATCTAGCCAAAGCGTAGTTTGGTCATAATAATTTTGAAGTTTATTGAAAACAATTTTTTGGGATTCTTGAAGTTTATTTTTGTCTTGTTTGAGGTGATAATCTTCCATTAATTTAGAAACTTGCAGAAAATTTTCTTCATATTTATCTAAGTTTTGTACAAAGTTTTTTAGTATTTCTTTGTCGTTGTCTGTCCATTCTTTGGATTGGTTTTGAAGAATAATTTTAATTTCTGATAAGTCTTTATCCCAAAACGGGAAGGAAAGTTGTAAATTTTCTGAAGTGATTTGAGAGCGAATAACACTTATATGAAGTTTTTGAATTGCAGTAGTAAGAATATGAATATTTTTTTGAACTTTTAATTTTTCTTCCTCATGTTCGTTGATATGGGATTTAATGGAGTCTAAAAAATACAAAGAACCGATAGTAATCAAAGCCACTAATACCAAGTTAGAGGCTAAAGTGATGTTGAGGCGAAAATTTAAAGATTTAGAAAACTTCATTTAAAATCAATTGATTAAGAACTTTTAAAAAATCAGAAATATCGTTAGGTTTCAGTTGTAGGTCAATTTGGGTAAGTTTAAAAGCAGCTTCGGGCATAGTAATCATTGTACAAGTTTTTAAATCTTGAATGATAGTAAACCCACCTCTTTCTTTAATGGTTCTCATACCTTCTGCACCATCTTTATTCGCACCTGACAATAATATTGCCAATAATTTATCTCTATAAACATCAGCAGCGGATTCAAACATTACATCAATGGAAGGTCTAGAAAATTGAACTAATTCGGTAGTAGATAAAGAAATCAATTTTTTGTTTTCAATGAGCATGTGATAATTAGCAGGAGCCAAATAAGAAGTATTTTGTTGAATAATTGTTTTATCGTCTGGTTCTTCAATTTTAATTTTAGATTTTATTTCAAGAGCTTCTTTAAAACCTTCTCTTTTATCTTTTAAACGATGTAAGCACATAAAAATGGGCAATGCAAAAGGTTGAGGAAGCTCCGCTAATATTTGAGTAATAATGGTAAAACTACCTGCAGAACCACCTATAACAATCGCTTCAAATTTTTTATCTTTTAATATACTTTCAAAATTCATGATTTAATTTTTCGGAAGATTTTTTCATGAGAATTAACAGTTTCAAATTTATCAGCTATTTTACACCAAATCAAAGATTCTTTAGCTCCCAAGCACAAAATACCATTCATAAATAAACTGTTATGTAACAATTCAAATACACGGTTTTGTAAATCTTGGTTAAAATAAATCATGACATTACGGCATAAAATTAAGTCAAACTTATAAAAATGAACGTCTCTTGCTAAATCATGATGTTTATATTTAACGTTTTGAATCAATCTTTTATCAAATTGCATTACACCATTTTCAATAGTATAGTAATCTGATAATTGACCGGGGAACTCTGTTTTTGAATAATTTTCATGATAAAAATCTAAATTTCTTAAAGGGAAAGAAGCAGAAGCAGCTTTTTGCAAAACCACATGGTTAATGTCGGTAGCATAAATTTTGGCTTTATTGAGAATCCCTTCTTGGTCTAATAAAATGGCTAATGAAATCACTTCTTCACCTGTTGAGCATGCTGCATGCCATACATTAAATTCAGGTTTAGTTGCTAAAATAGGAACTACTTGCTGTTTTAATGCTTTATAGAATGTAGGATCTCTGAACATTTCAGTCGTATTGACAGTAATATCCAAAACAAACTGTTCAAAAAATGAAGAATCAAATAATATTTTTTGGATTAATTTATCTACACTTTTTAAACCGTATTTTTTTAATACCATCAAAATTCTTCTTTTGAAGGAGGAAACTGCATAATTGCCAAAGTCATAACCATACTTTGTAAAAATAGCATCGGTTAATTTGGTTATCTCTTCTAATTCTATTTGAATAATTTCTTCGTCGGGTCTATTGAACATAAATCTTATTTTTGATAAGCTATAACGGTATATTTTACAATTTCATTTTCTAAATTTTTAATTGGTTGTATAAAAACTTCCAATCTTTTCTGTTGTATAAAAACTTCTCCTTGCCAGTAAGGATTTTCCAAAAATTGTTTTTGGGTTTCTTCTAACCAATTTTTACTTAATCGAGGTTTCACAATATCCCATTTGGTATAAAAATAATTTTGAGAATCAAGGTTTAATAAATTACAAACTTGTTCATTTGCATAACTTATAAAACCGTTTTTATCAATTTCTGCAATATACCAATAGTTTCTGAATATCTGTTCTTTTTGTTGGAGTTCGTATCTTAAATTTTTAAACTCTTGTAATGAAAATAAAACGGATTCTAAATTGTTTTCAAGAGAATTTTTTTGTTCCTGTAATTCTTGGATTTGATGATACCATTCTGTAATTTCTTGAAATATTCCCCAATAAGTAAAATTTTCGTTCTCAATATCTAATAAAATTGAAAGTTCAAAAGTTCTATCTTTGTGAACTAAAGTATATGCCCAAAATGCAGTTTCATTTAAAGAATTAAGCATCTCATGCACTAAATTTTCATTGATATGATTTTGAATAAGAACAGCAAAAGGTTGTCCTATTACATCGTCTGGGTTTAATTCAAAAACTTCTAATAAATTTTGAGAAACCCATTCTACATTTCCCTCATGGTTGGCTTTAAAAGCATCAATAAATTCTGGCAAATAAAGGTTATTGGAAGAAATTTGATTTTGAAGTTCTAATATTTGTTTTTTATAGTTATCTTCAGCTTCTTCAGCTTTTTTAAGAGCTTCTCGAATTCTAAAAGATTGATTTTTTTGGGCTGTAATATCAAATGCTACACCAATAAATTTATAAGGTTGATTATCTATTCCTAGAACAGGAGTGATAGTTAAAAGAACCCAAAATTCTTTTCCTTTTTTGTCTAAATTACAAATTTCACCTTTCCAAACTTTTCCAGAATAAATAGTTTCGTTTAATTCTTGGTAAAATTTTATGGAATGTTTTTGAGATTTAAGGATATTATGTTTTTTTCCCAATACTTCCTGTAAGGAATAACCCCAAATGCTTAATGCTTCGTCATTTACATAAGTAATGATGCCATTTTTATCAGTTTCAGAAACTAAAGCCGATTGGTTAATGGCATTAATTTGACCAGAAAGTTCTATTTGAGTTTCTAGCATTTGAGCTTGAACCTCTTCCATGGTTTTAGAATATTTTCGCAATTCTTCTTCATTTTTTTGAGATTCTTCTAAAACTTGTTTTATTCTAATGGCTTGGCGTTTTTGTTTGGTAATATCAAATGCAACGGCAATAAATTTTACAGGATTTTGATTTTCATCTAAAACGGGAGTAATACTAATATTCACCCAAAATTCTGAACCGTTTTTTGATTGGTTTTTTAGTTCTCCTTTCCATACATTTCCTGAAGTAATAGTTTGCCACAACTCCTGAAATAAACTTTCTGGATGTTCATTAGATTTAATGATATTGTGTTTTTTTCCTAAAACTTCTTCAAGAGAATAACCCCAAGTTTTTAAACCTTCATCATTTACAAATAAAATGTTACCTTCTAAATCGGTTTCAGAGACTAATGCGGCATTATTTACAGCGGAAATTTGCCCTTCTAATTCAACTTGTGTTTTACGAATTATTGCCGCATTTTCTTCTAAGAGTTTTTGTTGCAATTGAGACTGTTCTAATGCTGCTTTTAAGTTTTCATCTAGTTCTTTTTGAACAGTAATATCTAAAATGGTTCCATCTACAAATTGTAAATTTCCAAACTCATCGTATAAACCTTTGCCTTTATCTCTAACCCAACGAATTTTTTTATCTTTTGTAACTATACGGTAATCAATGGAATAAGGTTGTCTATCTTCCAAAGATTTTTCTATATAAGTTTTTACTTCTTGAAGGTCTTCATCGTAAATTAACTTAATAAAGGTTTTGCGTTTGTTGTATAAAAGTTCAATGGCAGCAAACCCCGTAACTTCAAAAACATGGTTGTTAACTAAGGTGATGGTCCAATCTTCATCATTCATTCTACGGTAAATAATGCCGGGAACATTAGAGAAGATAGAATCCATTTGTTCTTGTTTTTTACGAATTTCTTCTTCTTGTTTTTGAGCTTTATTTAAGGCTTCCCTTAAAAGTTTTTCTTGAATTTTAATTTTGGTAATATCAAATTGAACACTGATATATTTAACAGGCTTGCCTTCAGTACCTAAAACGGGCGTAATAGTAGTAGCCACCCAAAATTCTGAACCGTCTTTTGCTTTATTGCAAATTTCTCCTGACCATACTTTCCCTTCGGAAATACTCTGCCACATTCTTATAAAAAAGTCATCGGTATGATAATCAGATTTTAGTAATCTTAGATTATTACCAATTAATTCTTCACGGGAATATTTAGAAACTATGATAAATTCATCGTTAATGGTTAAAATATTGCCTTGTAAATCGGTTTCTGAAACAATGGTAGAATTATTAATAGCATTAATTTGCCCACGAAGCTCAATTTGAGTTTCTAACATTTTTTGAGCATTTTTACGAAGTTCTTCTTCTTGAGCTTGAGCAATATCTAAAGCTTGTTTAATTCTTTCGGATTGTCTTTTTTGGGAGGTAATATCAAAAGATACTCCAATATATTTTAAGGGTTTACCATCAAAACCCAGAACCGGTGTAATAGTAGCTCTTACCCAATAAAATTGTCCATCTTTTGCTTTATTACAAAATTCACCATGCCAAACCCGACCTTCAGAAATGATTTTCCATAATTCTGCATAAAGAGTTTCATGGTGTTGCCCAGATTTTAGCATTCTATGATTTTGACCCAACAATTCTTCTCTTGAATATTTAGAGACCCTTACAAACTGCTCATTCAGTGTAGTAATATTTCCTCTTAAATCGGTTTCAGCAACTATAGCTGCATTATTTAATGCTCCAATTTGGCCTCGCAACTCTACTTGAGTTTTTCTCATTTCTTCTTGGGCTTCCATGAGTTCATTAGTAGTTTGCCTTAATTCAGATTCTTGAGCTTTGGAAATCTCTAATGCAGTGCGTATTTGTTCTTCTTGTTGCTTTTGAGCAGTAATATCAAATGCTACTCCAATATATTTAATGGGTTTATAATCTAAGCCTAAAACAGGTGTAATGGTTAAACTAACCCAATAAAAAGAACCATCTTTTGCACGATTTTTAATTTCACCTTTCCAAACAAAACCCTGTGTAATAGTTTTCCATAAATCTTCAAATATATTATCAGGTTGATGCCCTGATTTCAAGAGTCTATGATTTTGACCAATGATTTGGTCTCTTGAATATTTGGTAATTTTTAAGAAAGTATCATTGACGTTAAAAATTCTACCCTGTAAATCGGCTTCTGAAACAATACCGGCATTATTTAAAGCATTAATTTGTCCGGTTAATTCGATTTGGGTTCTTTTCATTTCTTCTTGCTGAGCTTCTAATTCCTCTGCATTTTGGCGAAGTTCTTCTTCTTGTGCCATGGATTCTTCTAATGCAATACGAATTTGTTCTTCTTGAGTTTTTTGTTGAGTTATATCAAATTGTACAGTAATAAACTTGATTAATTTGCCCTGATTATCTTTAACGGGAGTGATAACGGTATCAACCCAATAAAAAGTATTATCTTTTGCACGATTTTTAATTTGACCTTTCCAAACATTACCTTCTAAAATAGTATCCCACAAATTTTTAAAAAATGCTTTGGAATGATGTCCTGAATTGAGTATTTGATAGGTATTACCCAGTAATTCATCTTTTCTAAATCCGTAAGTATTTAAGAATTGGTGATTAATAAAAGTAATGGTACCATTGGATTGAGCTTCTGAAACAATAGCGGAATTATTTAAAGCTGCAATTTGAGCGGAAAGTTCTTGTTGAGAAAGGATAAGTTTTTCTTGGGTTTGCAGCATAAGCTGATTGTTTTCTAACAATTCATTTTGTTTTCTTTGAAGCTCTTCACTTAAAATTTGAGATTCTTGCAAAAGTTTAAGTGTTTTCGCTTTATTTTTTAAATTCGCTAAGGCTGCACCAATAATTTCGGAAAGTCTTTTTGCAAATTGTAAGTGTATTTCATCAAAATTACTAAGAGTAGCTAATTCAATGGCTCCATGAACTTGTTGATTGTAAATGAGTGGAATTACCATTAAAGCTTTGGGTTTGGCTTCTCCAAGTCCAGATGTAAGCATGATATAATTATCAGGTACTTCTTGGATAAAAATAAAATCTTTGGTTTTGATGGATTGACCTATGAAACCTTCCCCGAGCTTAAATTTTCTATTTTTTTGAGTTTCAGAATAAGCATAAGAAGCCACTAAAGAAATTTCTGAGGTTTCTTGGTCAAATACAAAAAATGCACCTTGATGGGCTTGTAAATATTTTGGTAAATGGCTAATGATTTGGTCTGCAAGAATTTCCGTTGTATCTGATTGACGGATATACTCTGAAAAAACTGCTTCTCCCTCAATCATCCAATTTCTTTTGTTATCTTCATCAGCAACTTGTTTTAAACGGGTTTGCATGCCCAATAATGAAGACCCTAACTCATCATTTTCAGACAATAATTTTAAATGGGCTTTAAAATTTCCTTCTCCAATACTGATTGCAAAACTAGACCATTCATGAATATTTGAAGCTATATTTTGAATTCCTTGTGTAATTTCTCCAAATTCATCATTCACTATAGCAATTTCTCTTTTTCTTGTATCTCCTTTTTCTAAATCCGAAATTAATAAACGAACCGATTTTAAGGCATTAGAGATTCTAAATGATGTAGATAAACTGATTAACAATATCAACGCCCAACCAATTAAAGCTATGATGGTATAATAGTAAATTTTGTCTTGAAAAAACTGATTTTCATCTTTTGCTTTATTCTCCCCAAATTCTAATTCAAAATTGATTAATTCATCAATAATTTGCATTAAATCCGACAAAGGACCCACCACTAAACCATTAAAGTAAGTATTTGCATTGGTATAATTTTTGGGTTGAAAACTGTTTACAGTATCATTCCAAATGGTGATATTTTGTTTAAGTAGGCTAAGTTGCCTATTTACTCGTTGATTAAAATCTTTTTCTTTAGGGGTATCTATTAATTTTTGAAACTGATCCCATGTTTTATCAAATTTCACGAATAATGATTTAAGTTGTTCGTTGTAATTCTCTAATTGATTGTTAGAGACTCCGGGTTTGATTTGATGAACCGTATTTTTGATTTCAAAAATATAAGTTTTAATTTCATTGAGTTGGCTTGTGGCTAAATTATGTTGAATAATAGAGTTATTGGCTTTTTCAAAGGTGCTTTTTAATTGAAATAAAAAATACACCAAGATTAAAGTAATAACAAAAGTTGAAAAAGTCAAAATCCATAATCTAAGCCTTACATTTAAAGCAATTCCGCTAGAAGAACCTTTATTTTCATTAGTATTTTTTTTTTTTGACATTTTTTCAATACAAGTTGCAAAAATATTAAATAAACGCTAAACTAACAAATTAGGGTTTTCCACACGAAAGTTTAAGGACTTCAATGACATGGACTATTGTTCATTTAGATAATGGTTCATCATTTCATTCCATTTAGTTTTGATATTGGGCTGGTTTTGTTTTGAAATTTGAAATTGTAAACCTTGATTATTTACATAAATGCTCAAATCATTTTGGTGAATTTTGGTTCTAATTTCTTTGATATTCAATTTTAGTTTCATGGGTTTGTAACTAAAAAACCAATCAAATTTTAAAAATTCTATATAAACAATGTCTTTGTCAAAAGCAAGATAATAAACATGTTTAGCATTTTTTGAAGGTAAAATTGACCAGATTAGGACTAAAAAAGAAATAGTTATATTGCTACATAAGGGAAAAAAACTTTACCTTGATTGGCTTTCAATGACAGTGCCAACCATTAAAACCACCATCACACCTAAAACAACTTGTAAAATTCTATTATTTTGGTAGTTAGGATTTTCATTAATAAAAACTTGCATAATAGTATGTTTATGATACAAATATAAGAAATAATGGGAAAAGTCAAAATTGGGATGTTTACATTTGAGTATGCGTGAGGGATGTGGAGGGTTTAGCACTGCCATTGGTTGCGAGGTATGAGCAGCCAATGGATTGCCGAAGCGTTAGCGAAGCCCGCAACAGCCCGACCCGAATGCAAAGCATGAAGGGACACGCCCAAAACTTAATTCAGCTTAACTTTATCGGGTACAACAAATGATGCAGGAAAATTCTTTAATAAAACATAAACCATTTGCTCTGCTTCAAATTTAGTGAAAAAATCACCCACACGCAATTTATAGTAGGGTCTATCATAAACCTGATAAATTTTTAGCTTAGAATTGAGTTCTGAAAATTCCATTCTTGCTTTTTTGATTACGTTTTGGTCCATAGTAGAAACAATTTGAATGCGAAATCCATCTTGTTCCTTTTGTTTTTCAGAAAGATTTTGATGTAAGGAAATCAATTCTTCTAATCCTTTGGAATAGTTTTTTTCTATAATAGGGTTTCGGAAGATAGGCTCTTTAACATTTATAGGGTTAGAATTTGATGTGGTTAAGCGGTTATAAGGATTTACAAATTCTGATTTGACCCTATAATTTTGAGGTCTTTCAAAATCTGCTTGTGCCCATAAATTGGTTGAGTAATAAAAAAGCAATAAAAAAATCCATTTAAACATTTTATTCAAATACAATTAAAACTTGGTTTTTATCTACAGCATTACCCTCACTTACTTTAATCAGAGCAATTTTAACGTCAGCTGGTGATTTTAGAATATTTTCCATTTTCATGGCTTCTAGAGTTAAAAGAGGCTCTCCTTTAGGGATAGAATCTCCGACATTAACCATAATTTTTTTTATTAATCCTGGCATAGGAGATTTTAACTCTTTGATTTTCTTTTGATTTTGATTACTTAATCCCATCGATTGTAACAAAACCTCTAATTCGGATTGGTATTTTGCGAGAACAGTTTTGCCATTAATTTTCCATTCAGAGGTTTGTTCTTCCAAATTTTTTGAAACCAACTTTAAGGAAATAGATTGTTGTTTATAAAGAATATGCCAATGATTTTCTTCAATTTTTTCAATGGATAAATTTTGTTTTAGATTTTCTAAATCTTTGAGTAAAAATTCTTGATTTTCTATAATTACTTTCATAAAACTACCAAATTAAAGCTGCTGAACCCCAAGTAAAACCCGAACCAAAAGTAGCAACAATGACTTTATCTCCTTTTTTCATAAAATTCTCTTGTAAAGATTCATGCATACAAATAGGAATAGTTGCTGCGGTTGTATTACCATATTTATGAATATTCACAAAAAACTTATCCATAGGTTGATTGAGTTGTTTTGCTAGGCTTTCGATAATTCTTGCATTGGCTTGGTGTATTAGAAATACATTTACGTCATCTACAGACCAATTTTGAGCTTTACAGGCTTCTAAAATAGCTTCAGTCATGCGAGTAACTGCATGTTTAAAAACTTCACGGCCATTCATAAAAGCATTCAAACCTTTCATATCAGGATTTACTTTAGGTCTTCTTTTGGTGGTAGGTTCAGGAACCCATAGACTTTCCGCAAATTTTCCTTGTGAATATAAATGAGTAGATAAGATACCGCTGGGTTCATCGGTTGCTTCCACAACTACAGCCCCTGCACCGTCTCCAAACAAAACCCCGACTGTTCTTCCTTCATCGCTAAAATCTATTGTTGTGGATTGTACTTCAGCCCCTACTAACAAAATTCTTTGATAGCGACCACTTTTTATATACATTTCCGCAATAGACATTGCATATAAAAATCCAGAACATTGCATTCTAATATCCAGCATGGGAACTGTGCTTTCAGGGCTAATTTTTGCTTGTAAAAAACAACCAGAACCCGGAAAATAGGCTTCAGGACTTAATGTAGCAAAAATACATAAATCCATATCTTCAAACTGATAACCAGCATTTTTTAGAGCCATTTGTACAGCAGGAACCGCCAAGTCAGCAGGACCTTCTTCTTGAGTTTCCCAATCAATATAATGTCTTTCTTTAATACCTGAACGTTCTGTAATCCATTCATCAGAAGTATCATAAATTTTTTCTAAGTCAAAATTGGTAACGACTTTTGGAGGAACATAAAAGCCTGTACCGGTGATGCGTGCAAATTTCATCCCTAAGTTTTTCGCAAAAGTAAACATTTTTTGAATTTCATTCATCAATTTTTTTGAGTACTAGCCACGAATGAGAATTGCTTCTTCTCTACATCTTTTCTTTGGGCAACTTATTTGTATCCAAAAATATATTATCTTTGCCAAAATTTTTATGAAAAAGTGTATTTTCCTTTTTTGCTTAGGGTTTTGCTTTTTTGTGGGTTTAAAAGCTCAAAATTTCAATATAGAGAATTGTGAGGTTTTGAATGATAATCCCTACAAAATTAAAGTGGATTTTACGGGGAATAAACTTATCAAAAAAGAGGAAATCAAAGTTCAACACGGAGATAAAGAATTAGATTTTGAATTTCAATTTGATGATTCTAATTCCCCAAAAGGGAGAGTATTTTGCTTTTTAGTAGAAACCACAGGATTTTCTTATGGAGAACCTATCAAAAATTTTAAAAATGCTATTTCACAATTTTTAGATTTACTAAACCCAGAGGACAAAGTGGCATTATGTTCTTTTCATGAAGCTACTCTTGATAAAGGTACAAGTCTAAAAATTTTATCTAAAGAATTTATTGAAGATAAAACTACCATCAAGAATTTAACCAATAAATTGGTAGCTAAAATTGATACCAATGCTCAATCCGATATTTATAAAAGTATTTATGAGGTTTTAGATTGGATGTCTGAACAAAAAGATTTGCCTGAAGAGAAGTATTTAATTTTGCTTTCGGCAGGTATTAATCAAAGTCAATCAGCTATTAAGCGAGAAGATTGTGAAAAAAAATCCATTTCTTTAAATATTCCTATTTATTCAGTGATAAATAAAACTTGGACTGCTTATTCTGGTGATAACTTTAAATTGCTTTCCGATAATTCCAAAGGGAAATTTATGTTTGTGGATAAATCTCAATCTATTACAGAATTTTTATCTGCTGCTTTTAATTTAGATGCCGATAAATCAATTTTAAGCTATAAATATAAAATTATTTTTCAACCTGAAAATGTTCAATCGGGTATGAATACTTTTGATTTAGTTATTCAAGATGAAAAAGTTAAAGGAGAATTTATAATTGAAAAAAAAATGAATACACATTTTGAGACGATTTTGTTTTTGGCTGCTGGAGTCGGTGTTTTACTTATTGGAATTGGGTTTTTTATGAAAGGAAAAAAAGAAGACAATCCATCTTCAAAACCTTCTTCTACACCAGTTTCTCATTCTAATATGACACAAACACCACCAAAATCAGAAATCAAACAATCGAATTTAGCGAATACAATTGTAAATACTCCACCCATTGTTGAAGTTCAAAAGACAGCAATTGCCTCTTCCAATATCCCAACTTTAAGAATTGTTTCAGTGAATGGTACTCAAAATCATCGTATTGAAAAACTTCCTTTAACTATCGGAAGAGAAGCCTATAATGATGTTGTGATTCAAGATAATTCAGTTTCTAAAAAACACGCTGAACTGTATTTTGAAAACGGTTTTTTTTATTTGTTGGATTTAGACTCTACCAATGGATTAGTAGTTAATGGACAAAAAATTACAAAATTGCAATTAAAAGAAAACGAAAAAGTTTTTCTAGGCAACGCAACTATAGAACTTTATTTAGCATAATTTAGCATAAAACATATAATATTATGAAGCGTATCATTAGCATCTTATTTTGGGGTTTATTTGCCTATTCATGGGCATTTTCCAATGATAAAGACCAAACAGCACCTCTTTCAGAGCTCGAAGAGGAATTAAAAAATATTGCTCAAGAAATCTTAAATAATGATTCTCTTGAGTATAAATTAGAAATCAACTTAGTTTTTCAAAAACGTTTGTATAATATTCTTCAACGAGAAGATAGCTACAACTACAAATTTACCAACTTAAAAACGGTTTCTAGAATTTTCCCAGAAGATAATTCTTTTAGGGTTTTTACTTGGTACATTACTGACCAAACTTACAAAATGTGCCATTATTATGGAATGGTTCAAAGAAAAATTATGACAAAAGATGGTAAAACGAAAATTGTGGTAGTTCCTCTGATTGATAAAACGGATTATCAACCCGCAGTAGAAGGAACAGTGCTTACTCCAGAAAATTGGATGGGTGCTTTGTATTATGTACCCAAAAACAAAGAATTTGGGGTTTCTACTTACGAAGGTATGACTTATCGTTATAATCCCATTAAGCAAAAAGAAGTCAAAGAAAAGTATAAGTTTTATGTTATTTTAGGTTGGAATGGTCATGATATTTCTACAAATTATAAAATCATAGAAACTATTAACTTTGAAGATAAAAATGACACTTCTATTGTTACATTTGGATTACCAATATTTTATTATTCAAGAATGCCTAAATCCAGAGTGGTAATTGAATATTCAGACAATTCATCAGTTAGTTTAAACTATGCAAAAGTGATTAGAAAAGGCTTTTTAGGTTTTAAGAAAAAACAAGAAATGATTGTTTATGACCATATTACAATGCCCAAAAACACAAGGGAAACGGCTTATTGGCAGGCTGGTCCTGATGGTTCTTATGATGGTTTGGCTTTTTATAATAAATTTTATGAAAATCGTAAAGGATTTTTTGGTTATCATAAGAATGTTACGGTTTATGTACCAGAGTTAGACAAATATGACCCAAAAGTAGTTCAAAAACAAGCAGAAGCAGAAAGAAAACGTCTTCAAAGAGAAGGATTATATATTCCCCAAAATAAAAATTCAGAAAAATAAAATATGATAGAAAAGTTCAAAAACGTTGTAGTGGTGGGCTCTGGTACTATGGGAAATGGTATTGCCCATGTATTTGCTTTAAAAGGTTACTCTGTAACTCTTGTAGATTTAACTCAAGAAACTTTGAAAAAAGCTATAGAAACTATTACTTCTAATTTAGATAGACAAGTAAAAAAGGGTTCTATAACTGAAGAACAAAAAAACTCTACGATTCAGAATATTGTAACTTCAACTAATTTGCCTGATGCAGTAAAAAACGCAAATTTAGTGGTAGAAGCTGTTAGTGAAAATTTAGAAGTAAAAGCTAAAATTTTTGAAGTTTTAGATAAAAATGCTCCTTCTAGTTGCATATTAGCTTCAAATACTTCTTCAATTTCTATTACCAAAATAGCTTCTTTTACGAAAAGGAGTGATAAAGTAATTGGAATGCACTTTATGAATCCCGTTCCATTAATGAAATTAATTGAGGTGATTAGAGGTTATGATACTTCTGATGAAGTATGTAACGCAATTTTAGAACTTTCTAAAGATTTAGAAAAAGAACCCGTTGAAGTAAATGATTATCCTGGATTTGTTGCTAATCGTATTTTAATGCCTATGATTAATGAGGCTATTTATACATTATATGAAGGTGTAGCAACAAAAGAAGCCATTGATACGGTCATGAAATTGGGTATGAACCACCCAATGGGTCCTTTAACCTTAGCCGATTTTATTGGTTTAGATGTGTGTTTATCTATTTTAAGAGTTTTACATGAGGGTTTTGGAAACCCCAAATATGCGCCATGTCCATTGCTAGTAAACATGGTAACAGCAGGACATTTAGGAAGAAAAACCGGCAAAGGTTTTTATGATTATAGCCAGAAGTAATTTTCAATCTATAAAAAATATTTTTCTACTCACAAACTTTTGTGGGTAGTTTTTGTTTTATTCAATCATTAGAAATTTATGAACTATCTCAATACCATTACCTCTGAAAAATTAGGTTTTCAAGAAATTATTTTAATTCTAAAAGTTTTTGCTAAAAGTTCTAAAACGAAACAACTTTTTGAGGAATTACAGCCTTTTGCTGATATTAATCTTGTACATCAAGAACTCCAAAAAACAGAGGAACTCAAAAATCTTTTACTTCATGAAGGAAGTTTTCCTTTTGGTGATTTTGGTGATTTTTCCTCACTCATTCACAAATTAAGTATAGAAAATGCTGTTGTTCAAGGAAATGATTGGAAAATTCTTTTAAATGCTCTTAAAATTTTTAGAAATACTCAATTATATTTTCTCGGAAACAAAGAAAAAGCTCCTTTATTTTACCAATTTGCCAATCAATTTATTTATGATACTCACTGGATACGTAAAATTGAGCTAATTATTGATGATGATGGTAAAATTAAAAATAATGCTTCTGCTTTATTATTGGAAATCAGAAATTTATACGCTCAAAAGCTTCAAACATTAAGAAATAAGCTTCTTAAAATTTTACGTTTTTCTAAACAACAAGGATGGTCAGAAGATATGGAAATTACCATTCGTAATGACCGTTATGTAATTCCGTTAAAAGCAGACTTTAAAGGCAAAATTAAAGGCTTTGTACATGATATTTCTCATACAGGATTTACTATCTTTATTGAACCTACTGAAACCTTAGATTTGAATAATGAACTCAAAGAGCTAGAGCTTAAAGAGGAACAAGAAATCCAAAGAATTTTATTAGAATTAACAGATTATTTTCGTAATTATTTGTATGATATTGAAAAAATTGAAGAGTATTTACATGAAGTGGATTATTATCATGCAAAAGCAAAATTAGCAATACAGCTAAATGCACAATTACCCCATTTTACAGAAGAAAGATTTTTAAAAATTGAACAAGGAAAACATCCTCTTTTGCTCCTAAAGAACCAAAAAGTAGTTCCGTTATCCATTGAATTAAATGAGAATCATAGAATTTTATTGATTTCTGGTCCTAATGCAGGAGGAAAATCAGTTGCATTAAAAACAGTTGGTTTATTAACTTGGATGCTACATTGTGGTTTATTAGTTCCTTGTGATGAAAAATCTCATTTCTTTTTTATTGATCGTTTGTTTTTATCTATCGGAGATGACCAATCTATTCAAGATGATTTATCTACCTATACTTCTCATTTACACCAATTAAAAACAATGCTTTTGAATATGACATCCAAATCTTTATTTTTAATTGATGAGTTTGGTTCCGGAACGGATCCATTAGTGGGTGGTGCTATTGCAGAAGCTATTTTAGAAAAATTTATTGATTTACAAAGTTTTGGCGTAATTACTACTCATTTTTCTAATTTAAAACTTTTTGCGGAGCAAAATTCCGTAGTAATGAATGCCGCCATGATGTTTGAAAGCAAATCATTAAGTCCTACTTATCAACTCATACAAGGAATTCCCGGTTCTTCTTATGCTTTTGAAATTGCTCAAAAAGTAGGTATTCCACAGAATACATTAGATAATGCTAAAAATAAGATTGGAAAATCTCAGTCTAACATTGAAGAATTGTATTTAAACCTAAAAACTAAAGTAGGGGAAATGCAAAAAGAGTTAGAAACCTACAAATTTCAAAATGAAGAGCTTGAAAATCTTATTCAGTATAATAAAAGTCTTAAAAATAAATTAGAGGAAGAGCGTAAGAAAGTTCAAAAAGATATTAGAAAACAAGCCCAATCTGAACTTCAAGAAGGAATTTTGCAAATTCAAAAGTTACTCAAAGAAGCAAAAAAATCGTCTAAAGATGTTGAAAAACTAAAATCTATTCAAGAGACTCTCAAAAAAGAAGAAAAAATTGTTCAAGATGAACTTCAGGAAATAATGCCACAAGAACCAGAAACTTTAAAGAATGTAGAAATTAAAATTGGGGATTCCGTAATATGGAAATCTCAAGTATTTGAAGTTTTACAAATTCAAAATGATATTGCAACCATTGGAGCAGGAGTAATGAAAGTTCAAGTAAAACTCAAAGAATTAAAAAAATTAAAAGAGACTTTAAACGTAGAAAACTCAGTTTCTAATGTTCCTGTGTATTCCAAAAAAATGGAAATTAGTTCTGAACTGGATTTGAGAGGTATGAGAGTAGAAGAGGCTTTAAAAGTTTTAGATAAATATTTAGAGGATATTATGGTTTCTGGACTAAATCAGTTTAGGATTATTCATGGAACAGGCACAGGTGCTTTAAAAATAGCTGTAAGGCAAATGTTAAAGAAATATCATAACATTGAGTTTCGTGAAGAACACCCAGATTTTGGAGGTGCTGGTGTTACGGTTTGTGAAATTAAGTCATAAAAGTAAAGCAGAAAATTGCGAGATATGCTTGAGGGATGGATAGGGTTTAGCACTGCCTTTGGCTGCGAAATATTGAGAAGCCAAAGGATTGCCAAAGCGAACAGCGAAGCCCGAAACAGCCCGACCCGCTGCGTAGCAAGGGGCAAGCCCAAATAATTTTGATTATTTTCTATAACCAAATGAAACTCCTGCTAATATCCATAACTGCATAGAACCCTTTACCTCTACTAAACCGATGGTTTGGTTGATCACTCTTTCTGCATTTCTGTTTATTAAAAAGGGTACATAACTGACTCCAATTTTAGGGGAAATACTAAAGTGTTCATCTAATTCAAATTTGTAACCTAAATCCAAATTGAAAAGCATTCCACTTCCTGAAGCTTTTGAGTAAGTTACATCATCTTCTCCGCTTTCAGGATCTCCAGGGACATAAAGACCGTAGTCAATTTCATATATATGATTTTCACCGTTCAATCTTCTAAAAAGAAAGTTATGCAAATATCCAATTTCTGCATTGATAAATAGCTTTTGGGATTTAGTTAGGTTGTCTAGCCTTAATTTGTAACCTATAGCCAGTAAATCACAAACCAAAGTATTCAGGAAATTTGGATTTCTGGCTGAACTAATAAAAACACTGTTAGAAATAAAAATACCGTGATTAAGAGTTGGAAATTTAGAAGTAAGGAAGCCTGCCTTCAAATTTCCTCCATTTTGAAATAAGGGTTGTTGTTTTTCTAAGAAAGGTCTTGAAAAATTATAGGTTTGAATGTATTGGTCAAATTTGCGGTCATATAAATAATGATAATTAAAATCTAAATAGAATTCTTGTCCTTTGCTTTGCTGGTAACTTAAAATCAAAACAAGAATAAAGCAATATTTTTTCATGCTTGTATAGAATTAAAGATTTCAATAACAGAACGATAACCGGTTTCTACTGCACCATGAACCGTTTGATGATGCCCGTTAGTATTCATGGCTTCACCTGCAAAAAATATTTTATTTTCAATATTTTTTGCAGCTAATGCTCTTGCATTACCCATTTGAACAGTTCCAAAGCTATAAGCACCATTAATAAAAGGTTTATTAGTGTAGTCAATCACTAAACCAGAAATAAAATTACTAGATGCTTGACCATTATAAAATATATCTAATTCTTGAATTAGGGCTTGAATAATCGCAGAATCAGAACCTAAATTGCTTAATTGCTTGGCTTGGTCTCCCATAATAAATGCTAATAAAACATTTTGATTGGTTTTTTTTCCCAAAGTATCATCATTATAAACACCACAAACTTTTCCTCCATATAAAAGATCGTTATAAAATTTTTGTTGAAACTTTAGAAACACTTTCATGCCCGGGCCCATACCCATTTTATTAAATGCTTGGATTTTTTCATTAGGCAAATTGGGTGTAAATTGTATTTGTTGATTTTTATAAACCGTTATAGGAACTGTTAATATAACTTTATCACAAGAAAATTCTTTAGTAGTTGTAAATATTTTGATTTTGCTACCGCTATAATCAATAGCATTAACTATTTCATTATAAACAATTTGGTTTTGAATAGGTTTAGCAAAAAAGGTATCAATAACATCAAAGTAAGAATCTTGAAATTTATAGTCATTATCACCAGAAGCCCAATTATCTTCTTCTTTATTATTCCAATAACAAGATAAATCAGCAGCTGAGGCACCTTGTTGACCTGCAATTGCTTCTACGATGTATTGATAATCATCACCAAATCCTTGTTGAACGGCGTATTCTTTAAAAGAAATATCAGGCAGGTTATCCCCTAAAAAAATGTCAGAAATATTTCTTGGTAAGTTTGAGACAATTTGATTATTATACCAATAATTAGGTTCAAAGTTATCGGGAGTTACTGGAATTCTATTTTGGGTAATTAAGTCAAACAATATGCTGTTTCTTCCGTGTATCCATTGCCCACCTGTATCAATTGGGTAATCAGCAAAATCCGTGTTTTTTCCCATTCTGCCACCGTGAGTGTTAGAAGCTTCTAAAATTGTAAAATCAACTCCTTTGGATTTTAATAAATAACCCGCATAAAGTCCTGCTGCGCCAGCACCAATAATAATTACCTTTCCATCATAATTCAAGTCTTCAAATAAAGTTTTTGATCTGCATGAAGATAATATACTAGGCGAAATCAATGCACCAAGTGAAAACAAGGTAGATAATTTGAGAAACTCTCTTCTTTGCATAAATTACAATAATTTGTAATTACAAATATAAAAAAATTTATCAAAAATTAATTTTTGATAATTTTTTTTATAAATACTTGAAAAGAATTAACCAAAATACTTAATCCCTTTATCAAAAGATTAGTTAAAATGGAAATTGTGTTTTAGAAATTACGATTTTTTATGATTAGATGATTGTTATCCAAAAATTTGATATTTTGCAAAAACAAATAAAGCAATCCAGACTAATCCTTTTATCAGAAAGAATAAAAAACCTATAATCCCCATTTTTTTGAACCATTGTTTGATTTTGGGATTCATAAAAAGTTCCTTTAATTCAAGTACATTACTTGTTTCACTGCACGCACCACTTTTTCTACGTTGGGCAAATAAGCCTGAATTAAAGTTGGAGCATAAGGAAGCGGAACATCAGAACCTGTAATACGCAAAATAGGAGCATCTAAATAATCAAAAGCACGTTTTTGAATCATATAAGTGAGTTCACCAGCAATGGCAGCTAAAGGCCAGGATTCTTCTACAATAACACAACGGTTCGTTTTTTTTACAGATTCTACTATGGTGTCATAATCAATAGGTCTTAAAGACATTAGATCAATCATTTCTGCTTGAATTCCTTCACTTTCTAAGGCTTTACAAGCATCTAAGGCTACATGAACCATTTTGCCAAAAGAAATAATGGTTACATCGGTACCTTGTCTTTTAATGTCGGCTTTTCCAATGGGAATAAGATACTCATGTTCAGGGACTTCCCCTTTATTTCCGTACATTAATTCTGACTCCATAAAAATTACGGGGTCATTATCACGGATAGCGGTTTTGAGTAAACCTTTGGCGTCATAAGGAGTTGAAGGAGTTACTACTTTTAAACCGGGACAATTAGCATACCAATTTTCAAAACATTGGGAGTGTTGAGCACCTAACTGACCTGCATTTCCTGATGGACCTCTAAAAACTATAGGTACATTATATTGACCACCACTCATAGAAAACATTTTAGCGGCACTGTTAATTACTTGGTCAATAGCTACTAAAGAGAAATTGAAAGTCATAAATTCTATGATAGGTCTTAACCCTACCATGGCGGCACCTACGCCAATTCCCGCAAAACCTAATTCAGAAATAGGAGTATCGACCACTCTTTGAGCACCAAACTCCTCTAACATTCCTTGGCTTACTTTATAAGCACCATTATATTCAGCAACTTCTTCCCCCATTAAAAATACATTGGAATCTCTACGCATTTCTTCTTGCATAGCTTCGCGAAGTGCTTCTCTAAATTGTATTATACGCATTGTTTACGATTGATTGATTTGCAAATATCTATATTTTTTCTTTCTATACCAAAAATTTTCTTTTGAGTTCATTTTAAGATTTGATTGTTGCGATTGTTATGATAATACACGGTTATAGTTTTTCTACTTCTTGTAATGACAATCCCGTTTTATTTGCAATAATTTGTATATCAATATTCAATGATTTCAGAAACTTAGCAGTTTCAACTAATTTTAAATGCTCTTCTTCTGCCCTTTTCTTTTCCTCCTCAGCCCTTTTCTTTTCTTCTTCTAACTCTTTCCTTGTTTCCTCTAGTTCTTTAATGTATTTTTTCTCTTTATCCTCAAACATTGCAATCACACTAAGCTATGTATCTTGTTCCATTTCTATCAGTTTCCTTTCCTCTGTATTTATCCCTGAATAATGCAATATCTCTGCTGTCATCTTGATTTCTTCATTGTCTATGGGATAGGGATAATCATTGATGATTTTATTGTTGTCTATAAAATAAGATTGCTCAAATATGCTTAGC
>CAZBPK010000112.1:0-1525 GCA_964493765.1 uncultured Bacteroidia bacterium
CGCTTGGTCATGCTTTGTTAAAAATGCGTGATGATTTGTATAAAAACGAACGATTCCTCGAGCAAAAAGTTGAAGAAAGAACAGCCGAAGTGGTTCGTCAAAAAGAAGAAATAGAAAGCCAACGTGTTAAATTAGAGCATCTATATAATGAGGTAACCGATAGCATTAAATACGCTAAACGCATACAAGAAGCCATTTTACCACCTGAGGCCGAAGTTAAAAAAGAGCTCCCCGAATCATTTATCCTTTATAAACCCAAAGACATTGTATCCGGAGATTTTTATTGGGTAGAAAAAGTTGGAAACAAAATATTTTTTGCAGCTGTTGATTGTACCGGACATGGGGTACCGGGTGCATTTATGAGTATTGTAGGATATAATTTACTCAAACAAATTGTTAAAGAAGAAAGCGATCCGGGAAGCATTTTAAATAAATTGAGCAAAGGAGTAAAAGACACACTTCATCAGGGAATTGATGAAGGCGCCACAAAAGACGGAATGGATATAGCCTTATGCTCTTACGATGTTTCAACAAATACCCTACAATACGCAGGAGCATACAACCCCTTATTCTTAATCAGAAAAGGAGAATTAATAGAAGTTAAAGCCGATAAATTTCCTATAGGAGGGGCATTAAAAGACAGCGAATCAAGAAAATATACCAGCCACACTATTTCTTTAGAAAAAGGCGATACCATTTACATCTTTTCCGATGGTTATGCCGATCAATTTGGAGGTAATAAAGGTAAAAAATTCATGGTTAAACAATTCCGTCAACTCCTTTTAAACATCCAAAACAAATCTATGGAAGAACAAAAGCTCTTCCTTAAGCAAACCATTGAAAGTTGGATGGATGGGCATGAGCAAGTGGACGATATATTAATAATTGGCGCTCGTTTTTAAAGGTTAAATAATTTCTCCCAAAAATCAGTAAAATTTGTTAGTTTGCTAAAAAATAGTATTTTAGCAACAATTTTTACTGTTTCGTCTATATTTTTTGTAGTAAAACAGCAATTAATGGTTAAACACTGAAATTGATAAAAATGAAAAAAACAGCATTTTCTCTCATCTTTTTTTTCTTTTTGATAATTCATACTGCTTTTGCTCAACTTCCGGTAAACGGAATAAACTATCAAGCAATTGCACGCGATAATAATGGTAGTGAAATAATTAATCAAAACATAAGTGTTCAAATTAGTATAAGAACAGGAAGCTCTACCGGCCCTATTGTATATCAAGAACGGCACAATACTTCTACTAATCGCTTTGGACTTTTTAACATTGTTATTGGAAACGGAATTCCTCAAACTCCTTTTTCTTCAGGAGATATTCAAAATATTTCGTGGTCTAATTTTGCTACTTATTTTCAAATTGAAATAGATCCGGAAGGAGGCACGAATTATCAAAATTTGGGTACTACGCGCTTCGAAGCCGTTCCTTATGCCTTCTCATCCGGAAATGGCCCTGCCGGTCCTCCAGGTCTTACAGGAGCCACGGGAGCCACAGGAGCCACAGGTAACATTGGA